>CAJJZO010000099.1 GCA_905197585.1 uncultured Collinsella sp. | reverse complement strand
CGCTCAGGAGGTCTGCGGTGCTATCCGTGAGACCCTCAAGGAGATGTTCGGCGAGGAGCTCGCTAACGGCATCCGCGTGCTGTATGGCGGTTCCGCCAAGCCCGGCAACATCGCCGAGCTCGTCGCCAAGCCCGACGTTGACGGCGCCCTCGTGGGCGGCGCTTCGCTCAAGGCTGCCGACTTCGCCTCTATGGTCGTCAAGGCAGGCGAGTAGGACATATGGCACAACGTCATCTTCCTGCACTCCTGATCATCATGGACGGCTGCGGCCTGGCTCCGTCCGATGGCGAGAACGCCGTCGCCGCTGCCAAGACGCCCTTCCTTGATGGCCTGTACGAGAAGTATCCTCACACCACGCTCGGTGCTTCGGGCGAGGACGTGGGCCTTCCCGACGGCCAGATGGGCAACTCCGAGGTGGGTCACCTCAACATCGGTGCCGGTCGCATCGTGTTCCAGGAGCTTTCGCGCATCAACAATGCCATCAAGGACGGCTCCATCGCCAAGAACGAGGTTTTCGTCAAGGCCATGGACGATGTCAAGGCTGACGGCAAGACTCTCCACCTCATGGGCCTTATGAGCCCTGGCGGTGTTCATTCTCACATGAACCACGTCGAGGCTCTGGTCAAGATGGCTGCCGAGCATGGTGTCAAGACCGTTCGCGTCCACGCCTTCATGGATGGCCGCGACGTTGACCCGCAGTCCGGCGCTGGCTACATGAGTGAGTTCTGCGCCTTCCTGGCTAAGATCTCCGAGGAGACCGGTTGCGACGCTCGCGTTGCCACCGTCTCGGGTCGTTATTGGGCGATGGACCGCGACAACCGTTGGGAGCGCATCCAGCGCGCCTACGACGTCATGGTCAACGCGTCCGATGCTGATACCGACCCCGTTGCCGGTATCAAGGCCTACTACGAGAAGGATCCGCGCGGCGACGAGTTCGTCGAGCCCTTCGCTGCCCACAACGAGGGCATCCACGAGGGCGACGCGGCTATCTTCTTTAACTTCCGTCCCGACCGCGCCCGTCAGATGACCCGCGTGTTCACGGACAAGGAGTTCGACGGCTTTGAGCGCGAGCAGATCAAGCTTTCGCACTTTGTGACGATGACCGAGTACGATCCGACGTTTGACGTCGAGGTCGCCTTCCCCAAGACGTTCCCCGAGAACGTCCTGGCCGACGTCATCGCCGCCAATGGCCTGAAGCAGCTGCACACCGCCGAGACCGAGAAGTACGCCCACGTGACGTTCTTCCTCAACGGCGGCATCGAGGAGCCCAAGGAGGGCGAGGAGCGCGTGCTCGTCGCTTCCCCCAAGGTCGCTACCTACGATCTGCAGCCCGAGATGAGCGCTCCCGAGGTGACCGAGAAGCTTGTCGCCGCCATCAACGAGGATCGCGCTGATTTCTACATCGTGAACTTCGCGAACTGCGACATGGTTGGTCACACCGGTGTCTTCGACGCCGCCGTTAAGGCCGTCGAGGCTGTTGACGATGCCCTGTCCAAGGTTGTCCCGGCGATTCTCGCCAAGGGCGGCTTTGCGCTGATTACCGCCGACCACGGTAACGCCGATCACATGTTTGACGTTGCTTCCGACGGTTCCAAGCATCCGTTTACGGCTCACACCACCAACCGTGTGCCGTTCATCATCGTTGATGAGAAGGCCAAGCTCACCGGTATCGAGGACGGCCGTCTTTCCGATATCGCTCCGACTATGCTCACCATGGCTGGTATTGAGCCTTCCGCCGAGATGACGGGTCGCGTGCTCGCCACCGAGGCCTAAGAGAAAACAAATACCGTTTTCTAGTAAGGGGGTTGTCCACAACCGGACAACCCCCTTTTTGGTATTTCTGCCATTTCCACCCCGTCCTTGAGTGGCAGGTAGGGGAGAGCGGGGGATTGTGGTACAGTACTGGAGTTTGAATTGTTCTATTAAGGAGCTTATCTATGGGTCCGTTTCAGATTCTTCTGTTTGTCGTTTGGGCTGTTTCTGCCGTGGCGCTGACGATTCTCGTCCTGATGCATTCCGGTAAGGGTACCGGCGTTTCGGATATGATTGCCAGCTCGCTGTATAACTCCAGCTCTGCCACGGGCGTCATGGAGCAGAACCTTGACCGCCTGACCGTCATCATGGCTGTCGTGTTTGCCGTGTGCGTCGTGCTGTGCATGTTCTTCTTCCCGCAGGGCATCGTGGGCTACTAATCACGAGCTGCATAAATACTTGAAAAGGGTCCCGCAAGTGCGGGACCCTTTTTGTTTACATATTTGTAACAGAGTCAAAATATCCTCATATACTTCGCCCAACTAAAGAAAATCTCGACCGTTAACCGGAATTAGCCCCAAATCGTGCATAAAATGCGCTACTGTATTGCAATACGTTGGTCCGCTTTGTATAACCAGCCAAAACGGCGGACCGCGTTTGAATGGTTCGATTGGGCTGTCTTGACGTTGCCCGACCGAACTTACTTTGTCCTATCTCATAAGGAGGATGGCATGGCTGATTCTATGTTCCACCAGCCCGTTATGGGTCGTCGCGCCTTTGTCGGCGGTACCCTTGCTGCGAGCTCCATGGCTTTTCTTGCCGCATGCGGCAAGAAGGGCGGCGACGCTTCCGGTTCTGAGTCCGGTTCGACGCTGAACTTCTACATCAACAACCCGGTCTGCATCGACCCCTATAACGTCCAGGAGGACCAGGGCACTCAGGTCGAGTACCAGCTCTTTGATGCTCTGACCTCTTATGACGCCGAGAAGGGCGAGATCGTTCCGCTGGCTTGCGAGTCCTTTGAGGCCAACGACGACGCCACCGAGTTCACCTTCAAGATCAAGAAGGCCAAGTTCCACAACGGTGACGACGTTACCTCCAAGTCCTTCAAGCTCGGTTGGGAGCGTCTGGTCAACACCAAGTCGGCCATCGCTACCGAGTACGGCCCTTCCGAGGTCTCCTATCACCTTTCTATGGTCGAGGGCTATGACGACCTGCTTGCCGGTAACGCTACCGAGCTCAGCGGTGTTACTTGCCCCGACGATGAGACCCTCGTCGTCAAGCTGTCTTCCGCTTACGCCGACTTCCCCTTCGTCGCCTCTCACCCGGCTCTGGCCCCGGTTCCCGAGTGCGCCGAGTCCGATGTCAAGAGCTTCTATCTTGCACCGGTCGGTAACGGCCCGTTCATGATGGACGGCAAGTGGGAGGATGGTCAGGAGATCAACCTCAAGAAGTTCGACGATTACTATGGCGACAAGGCCAAGATCGATGGCATCCACTTCCAGGTCATCAAGGACATGGAGACTGCTTACAAGGAGTTCCAGGCCGGTAACCTCGATGTCTGCGACGTTCCCGTTGCTCAGATCGATGCCGCCAAGAAGGATCGCGGCGTGTCCAAGGACGGCTACACCATGGGTGACGGCGAGCGCATGCTGCTCGGCGCCGAGCCTTCCACGTACTATCTGACCTGCAACACCACGGCCGAGCCGTTCAACAACGCCGACCTGCGTAGGGGCATCTCCCTGGCCATCAACCGTGAGGCCATCTGCAAGACCATCTTCAAGGGTACCCGTACCCCTGCCGACGGCATTGTTCCTCCGGGCATCGATGGCTACAAGGAGGGCGCATGGGAGTTCTGCGCCTACGATGTCGACAAGGCTAACGAGTACCTCGACAAGGTTGCTCCCGCTGGCGCTAACGGGGATCGTGGCATTAGCGTGACCCTTTCCTACAACCAGGACGGCGGTCACAAGGAGATCATGGAGTCCATCATCGGCGACCTCGCCAAGGTTGGCGTTACCGCTGTCTCCGATACCCCCGAGTGGTCTGCCCTGCTCGAGCAGTATCAGAACTTTAACTATCAGTTCGGTCGTCTGGGTTGGATTGCCGACTACCCGATCATGGACAACTTCCTGTATCCGCTGTTCCACTCCGACTCCCTCGGTGGCGACAACCGCTCTGGTTACAGCAACCCCGAGTTCGACGCCAAGGTCGACGAGGCTCGTACTATTGTTGACGACGAGGAGCGCGTCGCTAAGATGCAGGAGGCCGACGCAATGGTCGCTGCCGACTGCCCGGTCATCCCGGTGATGTTCTACACGCACACCATCGTCGGCTCCGATCGCATCAAGCACCTCTATGTCGATCCGCAGAAGCATGCCGAGCTGGGTACCGCTGAGCTCGCCTAAGAGTTTGCAGCTTCCGTGAGGGTCAAGTATTTACGTAGACCTCATGGGAAACATACAGTTCTCCCTAACCTGGGGTAAACTGGCTGATGGTAATTTTGGGATGCCGGTCTGGCGATCGGCATCCCATTTAGGTTAATCCCTAGATAGGGGAGTGGTATGGGTAAGTACATCGTTAAACGTGTGCTTCAGTTCATCCCGGTGTTTTTGGGCGTTACGCTGATTCTGTTCGCCCTCCAGAATATCGTGCCGGGAGATCCGATCAAGCTGATCGGTGGAGACAAGGCTCTGTCCCCCGAGGTGGAGCTTCAGCTTCGCGTCCGCTATCACCTGGTCCAGTCGGACGAGGACGGCAACGCGATCCTTGACGAGAACGGCGATCCCGTTCAAACGTCGCTCGTGGACCGTTACTTGTATTACATGAACGGCCTGCTTCATGGCGATCTGGGCAATTCGTATCAGCGCAAGCTACCGGTTACGGATATCTTTGCCCAGAAGTATCCGTATACGATCAAACTTGCCGCGTGCGCCATCGTGCTCGAGGCAATCATGGGTATCGGTGCGGGTATCATTTCGGCGGTAAAGCGTTATTCCTTCTGGGATATTTTGGTAACGCTCACCACGTCGATCCTCGTTGCGGTCCCGGCCTTCTGGCTCGGTATGTTGCTGCAGCTGTTCTTTGGCGTCATCCTCAAGGACGCCACGGGCGGTGCAATCTCCATGCCGATCTCGGGTGCCGGCGGTTCCAGCTCTCAGTATCAGGATTGGATGCACTATGTGCTTCCGACCATTACGCTGGCTTCGGTTTCGACCGCTTACGCCGCCCGCATTATGCGCTCGCAGCTGCTTGACGTCATGAACCAGGATTACATCCGTACGGCAAAGGCCAAGGGTCTCTCCAATCGCGCGATCATCGTCAAGCATGCGCTTAAGAATGCACTCATCCCCGTCGTTACCTATATTGGTGTCGACTTTGGCGGCATGCTTTCGGGCGCCATCCTGACCGAGACGGTCTTCAACTGGCCCGGTATCGGCTATGAGGTCTATCGCGCCATTAGCATGCGTGACTGGCCCATCGTTATGGGCGGCGTTACGCTCATCGTTGTCGTCGTCATGGTGATCAACCTGCTCGTCGACATTAGCTATGCATTCCTCGACCCGCGCATCCGCCTTGGCGGTCCGTCGGATAAGGCCTAAGGGAGGTACGTCTCATGCAGGAAACTGATTCTCAGTCTCAGGAGCAGGCTACCGCCACCAAGGCCGCATCTGCTCCCGCGAAGTCCCGCACGCTGTGGGGCGACGCTTTTAAGCGTCTTCGTAAGAACAAACTCGCCGTTATCGGTGTCTGCTGGATCATCATCGTCGTTGTGGTTGCCCTGACCGCAGATCTGTGGGCTAAGCCCTGGCTCGGTTCCCCGACGGCTTCCGACTCGACCACTATGGCCGAGACGTCGCTGTTGGCTCCGTGTGCAGAGCACCCGTTTGGCACCGACGCCCTTGGTCGCGACATTCTCGTCCGCGTTATCTACGGTGCGCGCGTTTCGCTGTCCGTCGGAATTATGGCCACCGCGATCTCCACATTGATCGGCCTGGTCATGGGCGCCCTGGCCGGTTTCTACGGCGGCATTTGGGATACGATCATCATGCGCTGTGCGGACATCTTCCTGGCGTTCCCGTACGTGCTGTTCGTTGTCGCCATGATCGCCGTTATCGGCCGTGGCCTTCAGAACGTCTTTATCGCCATCGGTATTCTCGGCTGGCCTTCGATTGCGCGCGTCTTCCGATCCGCGATCCTGACGGTCAAGGAAAATGACTATGTTGATGCTGCGCGCGCGATGGGTGCATCCGATGCTCGTATCGTCGTACGTCACATCTTCCCGAACTCCGTCGCCTCCATCGTGGTCTACGCGACCATGAACATTGGTGGCGCCATTCTGACCGAGTCCGCTCTGTCCTTCCTCGGCATGGGCGTTATTCCGCCTACGCCTTCGTGGGGCTCCATGATTCAGGACGGTCAGCAGTATCTTCTGACCGCTCCCTGGATGATGATCATGCCCGGTCTGGCAATTCTCTCGACGGTGCTCGCCTTCACCCTGCTGGGTGACGGTCTGCGCGACGCCCTCGACGTCAAGATGAAGGACGCATAAGGATGAAGAAGAACAAGAACTATGTGGACCTGAAGGACCAGCCGGTTCCTGAGGGCCAGCATCTGCTCGAGGTCGATGACCTTAAGATGTATTTCCACACCGAGGATGGCGTTGTTCGCGCTGTCGACGGTGTCTCCTACACGCTCGATCGCGGCGAGACCCTGGGCGTCGTCGGTGAGTCCGGCTCCGGTAAGTCCGTGACCGCCATGACCATCATGGGCCTCATCTCGATGCCTCCGGGAAAGATCGAGGGCGGTGACGTTCGCTATCGCGGCCGCTCCATCCTCGAAATGACCGAGGAAGAGATGCAGCACATTCGCGGCAACGATAT
>CAJJZO010000098.1 GCA_905197585.1 uncultured Collinsella sp. | reverse complement strand
TACACCCAAATTGTGGGTCTATCCCCACGTAATCGCGGTATGGCCGGGGGTTCCCGCGGGATTCCACATGTGCGTCACAATCCACGCCAACAACGCCATACCGAGCGGGATCATGATGATGCTCGCAAAGCGCACGATGGCGTTAAGCGCGTTCATGATCTCGGAATTGACCTTTTTGACGTACTTGGCCTCGTTATTAATTTTGGCCACGTAGTTGTCGGCGCCGACATGGATCACGCGGGCGCGCAGCAGGCCCGAGTCGATAAAGCTGCCGCTCATGAGCTCGGAACCGGGCTGTTTCTTAATAAGGTCGCTCTCGCCCGTCAGCAGGCTCTCGTTCACGAGCGCCTCGCCCGAAACCACCACGGCGTCAGCGGGAATCTGGTCGCCGCGCCCCAGGCGGATGATGTCGTCGAGCACGATCTGGTCCAGGTCGAGCTCCACCTCGGCGCCATCGCGCACCGCGATGGCCTTCTTGGAGGTCAGCAGCGTGAGCTTATCGACCATCTTCTTGGAACGCATGGACTGAATGACGCCAATAGCGGTGTTCAAGAACACCACGAACAGGAACGTCAGATTCTTAAACGAACCGGTCAAAATGACCAGGAAAGCCAAGATCACGTTGATCAAATTGAACAGCGTGCAGAGGTTCTCGATGATGAGCTCTTTGACCGACTTGGTCTTGAGTTCCATGTTGCGGTTGATTTTACCGGCGGCGATACGCTCCTCGACCTCGGCGGTTGAGAGTCCGCGCTCGATATCCGTTGCTGCCATACCACGTCCCATCACGTCGCGTCGGTATAAGAAAAACCGCCCGGACCATGCGAGGTTCGGACGGTCTTACGTTCGATGGTGCCCCATGTTGGATTCGAACCAACGGCCTTCTGCTCCGGAGGCAGACGCTCTAATCCCCTGAGCTAATAGGGCCAACGGTTGGCATTATACCCAAGTGCACCACGGGCTATCAAAATAAAAGAAAAAGCTTTGCAATTCCGAGGAAGACGAGCCGCAACGGCCCACTTTAGAAGGCAAAAGCGAGTCAGATAGTATAAACTCTCATGCACCATATATACACGGCTCGCGATGCGGGCCGTTTTTGCAAAAGTTATCCATCGAGGTGAGAGGCACACCATGATTGCAATTTTAAAGCAGAGCGCCAGCGACGAGGCCGTAAGCCATATCGTCAGCTGGATTGAGAAAAAGGGTCTGAAGACCGATGTCTCGCGCGGCGAGAACGAGACGATCATCGGCCTGGTGGGCGATACGACCAAGATCGACCCGTTCCTGCTCGAGTCCATGGATGTCGTCGAGCGCGTGCAGCGCGTCTCCGAGCCGTTCAAGCGCGCCAACCGTAAATTCCACCCCGAGGACTCCGTCATCGACTGCGGCCACGGCGTCAAGATCGGCGGCGACCAGTTCCAGGTCATCGCCGGCCCGTGCTCCGTCGAGGGCGAGAACCTCATCCGCATCGCCCGCCGCGTGAAGGCCGCCGGTGCCACGATGCTGCGCGGCGGTGCCTACAAGCCCCGCACCTCCCCCTACGCCTACCAGGGCATGGGCCCCGCCGGCCTCGACCTGCTGTGCGAGGCGTCTGCCGAGCTCGACATGCCGATCGTCACCGAGATCATGGATCCACGCGACGTGCAGGTCTTCTTGGACAAGAAGATTGACGTCATGCAGATCGGCGCCCGCAACGCCCAGAACTTCCCCCTGCTCAAGGAGGTCGGCAAGACCCAGACCCCGATTCTGCTCAAGCGCGGTATGTCCGGCACGATCGACGAGCTGCTTATGGCAGCCGAGTACATCATGAGCGAGGGCAACGACAACGTCATCCTGTGCGAGCGCGGCATCCGCACCTTCGAGACCCGCACCCGCAATACCTTCGACCTCAACGCCGTGCCGGTGCTGCACCACCTATCGCACCTGCCCGTCGTCGCCGACCCCAGCCACGCCACCGGCTACACCCGCTACGTTGAGCCCATGGCGCTCGCCGCGACCGCCTGCGGTGCCAACGGCCTGGAGATCGAGGTCCACGACGAGCCGAGCCGCGCCTGGTCCGACGGCGCCCAGGCCCTCACCCCCGATCAGTTCGACGACACCATGCGCCGCATCCGAGCCATCCGCGAGGTCGTCTGCCAAGAGACCATGGAGTAGCTCATGGGTACGGTGAGAAACGCGCGTGTTAACCAGGGCGGCCCCAAGTGCGCCGGTATCGTCGGCCTGGGCCTCATCGGCGGTAGCTTTGCCCGCGGCTATGCACAGGCGGGCGTTCGCGTGCTGGCCTGGGACCCCGATGACGATGTCATGACGGCCGCCAGCATGGGCACTGTCGCCGGAGAGCTCAACGACAAGACACTCGGCGGATGCGACATCATCGTCCTGGCTTGCTACCCCGAGGCATGCATCGAGTGGCTCGAGACGCACGCCAAGGCGCTCGCCGACGCCACCGACACCGACGCCATCATGGGCCCCGTGGTGATCGACACGGTGGGCGTCAAGGGCATCGTGTGCGAACGTGCCTTTGAGCTTGCCCGCGAGCACGGCTTTTACTTTGTGGGCGCGCACCCCATGGCGGGCACCCAGTTCTCGGGCTACGCTAACTCTCGTGCCGACCTGTTCCAGGGCGCCCCGCTGGTGCTCGTACCGCCCGCGGTAGACGATGCGCTCAAGCTGGAGCTTTTGGGCCAGGTGCGCGAGATGGTGCGCCCCTTGGGCTTTGGCAAGTTCAGCGTGACCAGCGCCGCCGAGCACGACCGCGTCATCGCCTTCACGAGCCAGCTTGCGCACGTGGTATCCAACGCCTACGTCAAAAGCCCCACCGCCCAGGTCCACCACGGCTTTTCGGCCGGTAGCTACCGCGATCTCACCCGCGTGGCGCACCTCAACCCGCAAATGTGGTCCGAGCTCATGATCGACGACGCCGACGCGCTCGCCTTCGAGATCGACCATCTGATCGAATCGCTTGGCGCCTCCCGCCGTGCGCTCAAGAACCGCGACCAGCGCTACCTGGAGAATCTCCTGGCCGAGGGCGACCCCATTAAGCGCGCACTCGACGACGAGGCCTCCCACTAGACAACCCATCACGCCAGGTCGAAAGGACCGAAGCTTATGGCGATTACCATCGATATCGACACCGCACGCCCCTACCAGGTGCATGTTGGCACGTTTTTGCTGGAGCAGGCGGGACCGCTCGTGCGCGCCACTGCCGGCGGCACCAAGGCCGTCATCGTGACGGACACCAACGTGGGCCCGCTCTACCAGATGCCCGTTAAGCAGAGCCTGGAGGCGTCAGGCTACGAGGTGAGCATCTGCACCTTCGAGGCCGGCGAGGCCCATAAGCGCGCCGAAACCTATGTTGCCATTTTGGAGTTTGTGGCCGAGCACGAGCTTTCGCGCTCCGACGTGATCGTGGCACTCGGGGGCGGCGTCGTGGGCGATGTGGCGGGCTTTGTGGCCGCGACCTACATGCGCGGCTGCAAGTTTGTGCAGATCCCGACGAGCCTGCTCGCCATGGTGGATTCGTCGGTGGGCGGCAAGACCGCCATCGACCTGGCTGCCGGCAAGAACTTGGCCGGCGCCTTTTGGCAGCCGAGCGTGGTTATCGCCGACGTGGGGTGCCTGGCCACCCTCACGCCCGAGCAGTTCGCCGACGGCTGCGGCGAGGTCGTCAAGCACGCCGTGATCGCCGACCCGGAGCTTTTCGCCGAGCTGGAGAAGACCCCGCTCACGCTGGAGCTGCTCAACCGCGATGTGGCCCGCGTAGCACTCATCATCGCCCGCAACATCGACATCAAGCGCGCCGTGGTCGTCGCCGACGAGCGCGAAACCAACCAGCGCAAGCTGCTCAACTTTGGACACAGCGCCGGACACGCCGTCGAGGCCTGCGAGCACTTTGAGCTCGGACACGGCAACTGCGTGTCGATCGGCATGGGCATCATCACGCGCGCCGCGGCCCTGCACGGCGCTTGCGATGCTGCACTGCCCGGTCGTATTGAGGAGCTCTGCGCCCGCCATGGCCTCAAGACCCGCTGCGACCTAGATGCCGATGCCGTCTTTGCCGAGGCGCTCCACGACAAGAAGCGCGCGGGCGACACCATCGACCTGGTGATTCCGCACGGCATTGGCCGCTGCAGCATCGACCGCACGCCGCTTTCCACTTTCCACGAACTCATTGCCGAGGGCCTCGGCCAGAAGGGAGACGCATCCGCATGCTAGCCCGCATCACCCCGTCCCCGCTTAAGGGCACCGTTCCCGCCATCGCGTCCAAGTCGATGGCGCACCGTCTCATCATCTGCGCTGCCCTTGCCAACGGAGAGACGCATGTGACCTGCAACACCACCTGCGCCGATATTGAGGCCACGGTCCGCTGCCTCACGGCGCTCGGCGCCCGCATCGAGACCGTCGAGGACGGCTTCCAGGTCCACCCCACCATGAAGAGCATTGAGTTCGGCCTGCTCAAGGCCCTTGCCGGCGGCACGCTCGACTGCGGCGAGAGCGGCTCCACGCTCCGCTTTATGCTGCCCGTCGCCTGCGCGCTGGGGGCAGAGGCAACCTTTGTGGGACAGGGCCGCCTAGGCGCACGCCCGCTGTCCCCGCTCTCGGACGAGATCATTGCCGCCGGCTGCGACCTACAGGGTCTGGGCGGTTTTCCGCTCAAGACAAGCGGACGCATGCGCCCGGGCACCTTTGTGCTGCCGGGCAACGTAAGCTCGCAGTATATCTCCGGCCTGCTGCTGGCAGCCCCGTTGCTCGCCCAGCCCTCCTGTGTGCAGGTGACTGGCCTCATTGAGAGCCGCCCCTACATCAACCTAACGATCCAGGCCATGAAGGCCTTTGGCGTTGAGGTCAACGTCGAGCGCATTCCGGCCAAGGACGGCCAGCCCGAGGTCACGAACTTCCGCGTGAGCAGCGGCTCGTACCGCACGCCCGGCAGCGTGGCCGTCGAGGGCGACTGGTCCAACGCTGCCTTTTGGCTGTGTGCCGGCGCTATCGGCACCGACCCCATCACCGTCGAGGGCGTGTCCCTGAGCTCCGCACAGGGCGACCGCAACGTGCTTGCCGCGCTTTCGCGCTTTGGCGCCCGCATCGTGCGCTCCACCAACGCCGCCACCGTGCAGTCCGACAAGCTCGCCGGCTTTGAGATGAGCGCCCACGACATTCCCGACCTGGTGCCCGTTATCTCGGCCGTGGCCTCGCTGGCACAGGGCCGCACCTTTATCCGCGATTGCGCCCGCCTGCGTATCAAGGAATCCGACCGCCTGGCCACCACCACCCGCGAGCTCACCGCGCTGGGCGCGCAGGTGCGCATTGCCGGCGATGACCTCATCATCAAGGGTGTCGATGCCTTCACCGGCGGCGAGGTCGATTCGCACAACGACCACCGCATCGCCATGATGGCCGCCATCGCCGCGAGCCGTGCCACCGGCGAGGTCGTGATCCACGGCGCCGAGGCCGTCAACAAGTCCTATCCCGATTTCTTCGACCACTACCGCCTGTTGGGCGGCAAGGTCACACTCGAGGAGGAATAGCATGTCCTCGACCTTTGGCAACGTATTGCACTTAAGCATCTTCGGCCAATCGCACTCCCCCGCTATCGGCTGCTCGCTCGATGGCATCCCGGCGGGCATCGCTGTGGACCAGGAGAAGCTGCAGGCCTTCCTCGACCGTCGCGCCCCCGGCCGCGACGAGACCGCGACCAAACGCCGCGAGGCCGACGCCGCCCACATCATCGCCGGTGTTGTCGATGGACATACCACCGGCGCGCCCATTGCCGCGATTATCGAGAACACCAACACGCGCTCCAAGGATTACTCCGAGCTGCGCCGCAAGCCCCGTCCGGGACATGCCGATTACCCGGCGCGTGTGAAGTATCACAACATGCACGATGTCGCTGGTGGCGGGCATTTCTCCGGCCGCCTAACGGCACCCCTGTGCATCGCCGGCGGCATTGCGCTGCAGGCACTCGAGGCCCGCGGCATTCAGGTCATGGCGCACGTCGCGCAGATCGGCGGCATCTCCGACCTGCCGATGGACGATATGGTCTATCGCGAGGCCGACCGCAAGGCGATCCTTACGAACGATCTGCCGTGCATTGACGCCGCCGCAGCCGGCCGCATGCGTGAGGAGATCCTAGCCGCGCGCGACGAACTCGACAGCATCGGCGGCATCGTGGAGTGCGGCATTTACGGGCTTCCCGCAGGCATCGGCGACCCCATATTCGACGGCATCGAGAACCGCATCGCGCAAATCGCGTTTGGCATTCCCGCCGTAAAGGGCGTGGAGCTTGGCATGGGCTTTGCCGTGGCCGCCATGCGCGGCAGCGAGAACAACGACCCGTACCGCGTTGATGCCGAGACCGGCGAGATCGAGGTCGAGTCCAATAACGCCGGCGGCATCCTGGGCGGTATTTCGACCGGCGCTCCCGTCATGTGGCGCATGGCCGTAAAGCCGACGCCCTCAATTGGCCGCGAGCAGCAGACGGTGGACATGGACGCTATGGAAAATGCCGAGCTCTCGGTCCACGGCCGCCACGATCCCTGCATCGTCCCCCGAGCCGTCCCCCTAGCCGCGGCAGCCGCGGCGCTCGCCATCTGGGCCGCCCGCCGCGAGGACGCCGCCCCGCGCGCACCCCCCCCCCCCCCGCCATGATTGA
>CAJJZO010000097.1 GCA_905197585.1 uncultured Collinsella sp. | reverse complement strand
ATCGGCCGCAGAATCGACGAAGGTCCAGCCCAGCTGATCGTTCTCCTTGAGCTGATCGACGACCTGATCGCCCGCGTTGAGCTCGCCCACCAGGTCGTTTTGGGTGCCCCGATCGTTGTTGGCGATGGCAATCTTGATGCCCTGGGTGTTTCCGTACGGATCCCAGTTGGCCACGATGTTGTACCAGGCATACAGCGAGGGAATAACGCACACGCCAAGGGTAACCACCAAGGCGACGGGGTTCACAAGCAGTCGCTTAATGTCGCGCTTAAATATCGCAAAGGAGACCTTTGCATTGGATAGTTTGCTGCCGAGACTCACGCTTGGACCATCCATCCTGTCGTTGAATCGAATCGTACTATCGACAACCATTGTAGTAGGCGCTTTAACGTCTCAAAGCACAATGGTGTTGAGTTTTGCGGGTAGCAATATACTACGAAGATGAGTTAACGTACAGTTGTACAGTATCTTAAATTTCAGCAGGTCACAAAACCACAACCCGCACAAATAAATGATCCCTTGGGGACGGAGGGATCATTCAAAAGGAAACGAGAGTGGAAAATCTCTCACTTCAAGCCCGCATTCGAGCCAAAAGTGGGAGATTATCCACTCTCGTTCTAATCTAGTTACGGTGCCGTATCCCCGAACTACATCAAGTTGCAAACAGCCGCCGCGAAGGCTACGGGATCCTCGGGGAGGATGCCCTCGACCAGCAGGGCCTGGTCATAGAGCAAACCGGAGTACTGCTTGATCTTGTCGGCGTCGCCCGCCTTCTGAGCGGCGACGAGCTTGGAAAAGACCGGGTGCTTGGCGTTGAGCTCGAGCACGCGCTGGCTCTTGGGCATACCGTCGGGCGCGCCCTCGGGACCCTTCTGGAGCACCTTCTCCATCTCGAGCGAAAGCGGGCCCTCGGTGGTGATGCACGCGGGAGCATCGGTCAGGCGCGCAGAGACGGCAACCTTCTCGACCTTGTCGCCGAGTGCCTCCTTCATGGCGTTAAAGAGGTCCTCGTTCTCCTTGGTGGCGTCCTCGGCCTCCTTTTTCTCGTCCTCGGTCGCCAGGTCAAGATCACCGGTTGCGACGTTCTTGAGCTCCAGGTGACGATCCTCAACCTCGGGCTCGGCACCATCGGCCACGGCCTTCTCGGCAGCCTCGCGGGCGGCATCGTCCTCGTAGATCTTGGGCATATCGGCGGCAACGTACTCACGCATAGCCTGGAAGGTGAACTCATCCACGTCCTGCGTCAGCAGCAGCACGTCATAGCCGCGGTCGAGCACGCCCTTTACCACGGGCATCTTGGCCAAGCGCTCACGCGAGTCGCCGGCGGCGTAGTAGATGGCCTTCTGATCCTCGGGCATGCCCTTGGCATACTCGGCCAGGGTAATCATCTTCTGTTCCTTGGCAGACCAGAACAGCAACAGATCGGCGAGCTCATCGGCCTTCATGCCATAGCTCGAGTAGATGCCGTACTTAAGACCGCGGCCAAAGTTCTCAAAGAACTTCTCGTAGGCCTCGCGGTCGTTGTCACGCATATCCTCAAGGTCGGCGGTGATCTTCTTTTCCACACGCTTGGCGATGGCCTTGAGCTGACGGTTCTGCTGCAGCGTCTCACGCGAGATGTTGAGCGACACATCGGCGGAATCCACGACGCCACGGACAAAGTTGTAGTAGTCGGGCAGCAGGTCGTCGCACTTCTCCATGATCAGGACGTTGGAGCTGTAGAGTGCCAGACCCTTCTCGTAATCCTTGCTGTACAGATCGAACGGCGCGCGGCCCGGCACAAACAGCAGGGCATCGTACTCGAGCGTGCCCTCGGCATGGAAGCTGATGGTGCGCGCAGGATCGTCAAAGTCGTGGAACGTGGACTTGTAGAACTCGTCGTAGTCCTTCTGCTCGACATCGGAGCTGCGCTTCTTCCAGATCGGTGTCATGGAATTGACGGTCTCGAGCTCCTGGTAGTCCTCGTACTCGGGCTTGTAATCGTCGCCGGCGTCCTCGGGCTTGGGTTTCTGGCGGCTCTTGGACACCATCATCTGAATCGGGTAGCGCACATAGTTGCTGTACTGCTGAATCAGGCTCTTGAGACCCCACTCGGTCAGGAAGCGATCGTAGGTCTCGGCCTCGCCGTCGGCATCGAGCTTCTCGTTCTCGCGCAGCGTCAGGATGACATCGGTACCGTGCTCGGCGCGCTCACCGTCCTCGATGGTGTAGCCCTCAAGACCGTCGGATTCCCACACATGGGCGACATCCTCGCCATAGGCGCGGCTGACGACCTTCACATGGCTGGCAACCATAAAGGCAGAGTAGAAGCCCACGCCAAACTGGCCGATGATGTCGACATCGGAGCCCTGCTGCTCGGCGTTCTCGGTCTTAAACTCCTCGGAGCCGGAATGGGCGATGGTGCCCAGATTGCGCTCGAGCTCCTCGGCGGTCATGCCAATGCCGTTATCCGAGATGGTAATGGTGCGGGCGTCTTTATCAAAGGAGACGCGAATGGCCAGGTCGCCCTGGTTGATCTTGACGCTCGGATCCTGCAGGCTCTTAAAGTTGAGCTTGTCGACGGCGTCGCTCGCGTTAGAGATAAGCTCGCGCAGGAAGATTTCCTTATTGGTGTAGATGGAGTTGATCATGAGGTCGAGCAGTTTTTTGCTCTCGGTCTTAAATTGACGCATGTGCAGTCCTTTCGCGCTACCCCCGTCCGCAAAAACGGCCCGGTTGCCCGAGCCGCATCGCAGACCTGCTATGTTCAGACTTAGATTTTATAACCCAATAGCGCGCATATATACATACGGAATCGAAAAACTGTATGTCCGAGCGCTCCAATGCGTCAATTGCCAAGGAGTGTCCCCAGCTGCCGGCAGAAAAGGAACGTCCCTATCTGCCATCTACGCGCTTGGCCATCCAGACATGGGGCTGGCCCTCGTCTTCGTAATCTACCGGGGCAATTTGCGTGTAGCCCGCCTTTACATAGAGCGGCAGCACGTATTCCTGCGCATGCAGCTTAATAAGCTTGGCGCCGGCATCGCGTGCACACGAAGCACTGGTCTCCACGATCGCACTCGCCAGTCCGCGACGACGCATAGCCGGCAGCACGGCGACGCGCCCCATAATGTAGGTCTCCCCCGCCGCAACGCCTTCGTCCATGTCGCATGCCGGCAACACCGGGGCCTCTGCGTCAGCCACGCGCTCAAGCTCTTCGGGAAACACGCGCGAGCAACCGGCAAGCTCGCCGTCTACATAGAGCGTCACATGAATGCAGTTTGGATCCTCGTCGATAGCGTCGAACTCATTCTCGTAGCCCTGCTCGTCCATAAAAACGACGCGGCGCACCAACGCCGCGTCATCAAAGCATCCCGTCTTAAGTTGGATATCCATGGCTGCCCTTTCATTCAATGCGAACGTTAGGGACAGATTTTAGCGAAAATGAGCTCCGCGTACGCTAAACTTCGCGCGAGCCTTCGCCAGGCAGTCGTAATGACCCACGCTATGGGCATCGCTCGCGATGAAGCTGTACAGGTTCTGATCGAACAGGCGCTGTGCCGGCTTTTTCTCGCGACCAAAGCGACCGCCGGCAATAAAGTCCGCCGAAGCCTGCAGCTTGCAGCCCATATCGACCAGGCGCTCCGCCACGCTTACATCCTTTTGAACCGCACGATAGCGCTCAGGATGAGCGATGATCACCTGGTAGCCACGGCACTGCAAATCGTAAATCGTGTTCTCGTACTCTCTAAACGCATACGCATCGGCATGCGTCGAAAGTTCGAGCAGAAACTCGTTGGTCCCATCGAAATGCAAGTGCTCCGCGGCATCGATACCAAGCTCAACGAGCTTTCGATGGTTGACCTCGAAGCCCATCTGGAGCGGAAAACCGTCAGCGTTATCACGCAGCAGCTCAAAGGCATCCCACATCTTGTCGTAATCAAAATAGGGATCACGGCAGTGAGGAGTGCAAACGATTCTGGTTACACCGGCCCGCTTGGCAGCCTCGAGCATCGCCAAGCTCTCATCGAGATCGGCGGCGCCGTCGTCTACACCCGGCAAGATATGGCAATGAATGTCACGCATAGGTCAGCCTTAATCAACTAAACGTTTGCTCGGTTGGTGAAGATGCCCTTTTTGGAAGTCCCCTGATCGTCGGAGCCCTTCTTAACCTTCTTACCGTCCTTGGTGTAGTAGGAGTAGTAGTACTCGCTGGTCTCGGTCTCGCAGTAGTTCATAACGGTACCGATGAGCTTGACCTTCTCGGACTTCTTAAGCTGACCGATGGCGTTGAGCGCCTCCTCGCGCTTGGTGAAGTCCTCGCGCACCACGAACAGCGTGCCGTCGGTCAGGCTGGCAATCTCGGCAGCATCGATGAAGGTGCCGACCGGGGGAGCGTCGAAGATGACGTACTGGAACTTAGCAGACAGTGCCTTTACCAGCTTGGCAAAGCGGTGAGAGACGATGATGTCGGCAGGATTGGGAATATGCGGCTCGGCATCAAGGAAGTAGAAGTTCTTCTGACCCGTCTCGACAATTGCCTGGTCAATGGAGATCTGCTCGGAAAGAACCGCATAGAGTCCGCCGCGCGAACGAACGCCGAGCATATCGGAAAGGGACCTGCGGCGCATATCGGCCTCAACCAGGAGCACGGACTTGCCACTCGTGGCAATTGCCTGAGCAAGGTTAATGGAAACCGTAGACTTGCCCTCGTTGGGAATCGAGGAGGTAACGGTGATGGTGCGAATGGGGTCGTCCACGCTCGCAAAGCGGATGTTGGCCAGAAGGGTCTTGGCGGCATTCTGTACAACGAGCTTATCGGTGTTCTTTGCCTTAGCCATGCCTATTTACCACCTTTCATAGCCGGAATTCGGCCAACAACGGGAATGCCCAGGAGCTCTTCTGCCTCTTCGGCACCGCGGATGCGGGTGTTGAGCATGTCTGCCAAAACGACATAGGCAACTGCGATAAAGATGCCCGCGAGGAACGCGACAGCAACGTACAGCATACGCTTGGGGCCGCTGGGGGCTTCGGGGGTCTTAGCCTCGTCGATAACGTTGATGCTCTGGGCAGCGCCGACGTTCTGAGCGACCGTACTCACCGAGCTAGCTATGGCCTTTGCGACCTTAGCCGTCTCCTTGGCATCGGTGCCGGTAACCGAAAGCGTAATGACACGCGTGGTGGTCTCGGAGGAAACAGACACCTTGTAGTCATCCAGATCGGTGAGGCCCAGTTCATTGGCTGCGCCGCTCTTAACGCTATCGCTATCCAGCAGCGTGGCGATATCGTTGGAAAGCATCTGACTCGCCGAGAGATCGTTGTAGCTCATCTGACCGCTATCGTCGGTCTTGGCGAGAATGTACATGCTCGTCGTCGCGGTATAGGTGTTGTCCATCGCAACGAAGGACACGATGCCCATGGCGATCGCGCAGACCACCGGAAGGGTGATGACCAGCTGAAGGTGCTTCTTCAGCAGCTGGAACAGTTCGAGAAGGGTCATGCAGCTTGCCTTTCATTTCCCCAGTTCGGATTGACAAAACTGTCCGTATGTTATCGCATCTTTTTACCGAGACCAAACTCTATACATAAGAAACAGGCTCTCCTGTAAAAATGTCGGAAGCAATCGTAAAATTGCACAACAACGCCGCACCCGAAAGTCAAATGCGGCGTCTACATCAATATCTATGTTGTATCGCTATGCGAATGGCTCGTCCTGCTGTATGGGAAACGTCACCGTAATGGTGGTTCCCACGCCCAACTCGCTCGACAGATCGAGCGTGGCGTGATGATACAGGGCCGCATGCTTGACAATGGCAAGCCCCAGACCGGTTCCGCCGCGTGCCTTGGACCTACTCTTGTCCACGCGATAGAACCGCTCAAATACCTTGCCCTGTTCTTCAGGCGCGATACCGATTCCCGTGTCGGCGACCGCAAGGAACGGATGGCCTTCGTCGTTGGTGCCGCACTGCAGCGTAACCGTACCGCCGGGTCGATTGTAGCGGATGGCGTTGCTTGCCAGATTATAGATGAGCTCGTCAATCAAGCGCGACACGCCCTCGATGACCACAGGCTTGGTCTCATGACTTATCGTCACATTCGCCTGACGGGCGACCTGTTCAAGACGCTGCTCGACCGCGTAGATGGCACGCGAGAGCTCAATAGGCTCCGTGGACCCAATGGGCACCGCCTCGCCCTCAGCTGCACGCTCGGCCTCGTCCAAGTTAGACAGCGTAAGGATATCGTTGACAAGCGCTGCCAAGCGGCCCGCCTCACGATAGATGCGACCGCCAAAGTTGCGCAGGTCGCCCTCGCCCTCGACCATGCCGTTTGCGATGAGCTCGGCATAGCCCGAAATCGCCGTAAGCGGCGTCTTGAGCTCATGGGTGATATTCGCCGTGAACTCGCGGCGCATACGGTCGTTGTCCGCTAGCACCGCCATTTGGCGCTTGAGTTCCTGGCGCTGCGACTCGATACGCTCAAGCATGGGGACCATCTCGGCATAGGCGTGCTCATAGCTACGGCGTGGGTGGTCCAAATCCACCTCTTGCAACGGCGCGATGATGGCACGGGACTCGCGGCGCGCCATAAAAAACGAGAGTACCGCACCCGCTGCTGCGATAAGCAGCATCGGCGCCACCATCGACAGCAAAATCGCCGTAACGCCAGGCTGGGCCTGCGCCAAGCGGACAACCTGGCCGTTATCAAGGGCGACGGCGCGATACAGCATAATCTCGTCGAGCGTAGAGCTTGCGCGCTCCGCGGAACCCAAACCACTCTCAAAGGCCTCGATGACCTCGGGGCGATCGCCATGGTTG
>CAJJZO010000096.1 GCA_905197585.1 uncultured Collinsella sp. | reverse complement strand
ACCTCGATTTATTCCAAAACCACCCGGTCGATGGCATTGGGCTGGTGGCAACCATGATCACCGACGAGCACCGTCGCGCGATTGAGTCGTGCCGCGTGCCCATTGTGTTGATCGGCCAACATGTCGAGGGCGCGGCGTGTGTCTATCACGACGATTACGAGGCTGCCTTTGAGCTGGGCCGTGCGCTTGCGGGTCGCGTGGACGGCAAGATCGCCTACATCGGAGTTATCGTAGAGGACCGCGCGGCCGGTTTCGACCGTCGTCGCGGCTTTGAGGCGGGGCTTCTTGCTGCGGGCGTGGTGCTTGATCCGAGCCTGATTCGCCTGGGCTCGTTTACGCTCGACTCGGGCTATGGTGCGGCGCGTGAGCTGCTTTCTGTCGCTCCCGATGTTTCGTTTATCGCCTGCGCGACCGACACTATGGCGGCCGGCGCGCTTCGTGCCATCGATGAGGTTCGCGGCATGGGCGAGGGCATACACCGCGTGAGTGGTTTTGGTGACAACGCGTTTTTGCGCGCGCTGACGGGCGGCATTCCCACCGTGCATTATGGCTACCTGACCAGTGGCGTCGAGGCGACCAATATGTTGCTCAACACGCTCGATGGCGTGGAAGGGGAGGGCGGCCTGCGTACGCTCAAGCTCGGTCATCAGCTTATGAATGTCTAGATTTTGGGCACGTCTGCCTGCCTCTGAGTCGCCTGGTTTTTCCGTAAAACTACCATTCGCCGGCTTTTTCCTACCGTTTACCGCTATATGAAAACGATTGCAGACATATGAAACTGAAATCGATTACAGTGTAAGTGTCAAAGATGGCCGGGTGCACGTGCGCCCGTTTGAGGAAAGGGAAGTCATGGACTACCGCAAATCAGCCCAAGAGGTGCTCGACAACATCGGTGGCGCCGACAACGTTGTTTCGGCCGCGCACTGCGCCACGCGCCTGCGCCTGGTGATTGCCGATAACACCAAGGTTAACAAGGAGGCCATCGAGAATGTCGATGGCGCTAAGGGCGTCTTTGAGGCCCAGGGCCAGCTGCAGATTATTTTTGGCACCGGCACCGTCAACAAGGTCTACGAGGAGTTCATCGCGCTCAGTGGCGTCGAGGCTGCCACCAAGGCCGAGGTCAAGGAGGCCGCGGCGCAGCAGCAGAACATCTTTATGCGTGCCATTAAGGTGCTCGGCGACGTCTTTGTCCCCATCATCCCCGCCATCGTGGCTTCGGGCCTGCTACTGGGCATTATGAGCGCCCTCAACTTTATGGCCTCCAACGGCTTTATCGCGCTCGACACCAATAACTTTATCTATAAGATCGCCGACCTGGTCTCGGGAACGTCCTTTGGCATTCTGCAGATCCTGATCGGCTACTCCGCCGCCAAGGCCTTTGGCGCCAACCCGTACCTGGGTGCTGTCGTCGGCGGTGCGTTCATCAACTCCTCGCTGCAGAGCGCCTACACGGTTGCCTCCGAGGGCGTTCAGACCATGGTCACCGTCATCCCCGGCGTGTACAGCGTTGAGTGGGTCGGCTATCAGGGCCACGTGATCCCCATCGTTATCGCCTGTGCCATTCTGGCCTTCCTCGAGAAGCGCCTGCACAAGATCGTTCCCGAGATGTTCGACCTCTTTGTGACCCCGCTCGTCTCGGTGTTCGTGACCGTGCTCGTGACGCTCGTTGCCGTCGGCCCCATCTTTGTCTGGGCCGAGAACGCGATCCTCGGTCTGATCCAGGCCCTGCTGACCCTGCCCTTCGGCATCGGTTCCTTTATCGTCGGCCTGTTCTATGCCCCCACGGTCGTTACGGGTATTCACCAGATGTACACCGCCATCGACCTGGGCCAGCTCGCCCAGTACGGCGTGACTTACTGGCTGCCCATCGCCAGCGCTGCCAACATCGCCCAGGGTGGTGCCGCGCTTGCCGTTGCCTTTAAGACCCGCGATGCCAAGATCAAGGGCCTGGCGCTTCCTTCGGCCCTGTCCGCCTTCATGGGCATTACCGAGCCTGCCATCTTTGGTGTGAACCTGCGCTTCTTTAAGCCCTTCATCGCCGGCTGCATCGGCGGCGGTTGCGGTGCCCTGGTCTGCGCGCTCACTTCGCTGGCCGCCTCCGGCACGGGCGTTACCGGTATCTTCGGTATCCTGCTGTGCCTGGCCCAGCCCGTGCAGTACGCGATCATGTTTGCGGTCGCCGCGTTGGTTTCCTTTGCTGTCTCGTTTGTCCTGTACAAGGACGAGCCCAAGGCTTCCGAGCAGGCCTAAGAGCTTTTGATTGAGGGGATGCCCGCGGGCTGTATGCTCGCGGGTGTTCCCTGCATCTGGCGCCGATCTCTGGTGCCTTGTAACTTTCGATCCGTTAGGACTTTGATATGTCTAATGCACTTGGTCGCGATCTTGCAAAGCTGGTTGCCGCTGTTGACGCCGCCGCCACTGAGTGCGGTCATGGCGCGTATGGCCAGCGCTTCCATATTATGCCGCCGGCGGGCTGGCTCAACGACCCCAACGGTCTTTGCCAAGCGGGCGGCGTGTTTCACGCGTACTTCCAGTATGCCCCGTTTGATGTGAACGGTGGCGTAAAGATGTGGGGCCATGCCACAAGCCGCGACCTTATGAACTGGGAATATGTTGGCGCCCCGCTGCTGCCCGACGAGCCGTTCGATTGCCATGGCGTGTATTCAGGCTCCGCGCTTGCCGAGGACGGCCGCATTCGCGTGCTCTATACGGGCAACGTTAAGCTTTCCGATGCGGACGGCACGTACGACTACGTCAATACCGGCCGTCGCGCCGATACTGTTTATGTCGAGAGCGTTGATGGCCTTGCCGGTCGGGAGTTCAGCCAAAAGCGCGTGGTGCTGGCGTCCGATGATTATCCCGAGGATTTGACCTGCCACGTGCGTGACCCCAAGGTGTGGCGCGATGATGATGGGCGTTACCACATGGTGCTGGGCGCGCGTCGTCGCGTGGACGGGTCGCATGTCGATAGTCGATTTTGCGCCATGCACGGCGAGGGTGCCGGGCGCGATGTGGGCGAGATCCTGGTGTATGGCTCGGCCGATATGCTGAGTTGGGAGCTCGAGAGTCGTGTGTCTACGCCCGAGCGCTTTGGCTTTATGTGGGAGTGCCCGGGATACCTTGAGCTTGAGCCGGATGGCGGTGTACCGGCGAAGTGGCTGTCCTTCTCTCCCCAGGGTCTTGAGGGCGGTCGTTGGGACCGCGGCAATGTGTATGCAGCGGGCTACATGCCTGTAACGGGCGACATTACGGGTGGCAATGACGCTTATGAGCTGGGCGAGTTCCGTCTGTGGGACGCCGGTTTTGATTTCTATGCTCCGCAGGAGTTTACGTCCGAGGACGGTCGTCACATTCTGATCGGCTGGATGGGCATGCCCGATGAGCCGACCTATGGCAACGCACCGACGTTGGTGGCGGGTTGGCAGCACTGCGTGACGGTGCCGCGTGAGCTTACAGCCGGTGACGGCGGCGTGGTACTGCAGCAGCCGGCGCGCGAGATCGAGCGCCATTATGCCTCGGTGCGTGTGGGGGAGGGCTCGTTGGAGGTTGCCGGCGATACCTGCTTTGACGTTGTTGTTGACGGTGTCGATGGCGCGTTTACCGCGACCGTTGATGACGAGCTGAAGCTGGAGTTTGTGTCCGCCGAGGGCGAACTGCCCTCGCGCTTTGAGATGCGATTTACCGATGAGGGTCGCGCTTCTGCCGGCTGCGGTCGTACCGTGCGTTGGGAGCCCGTCGACGAGGTTCGTAACGTGCGCATTGTCGGCGATGTCTCGTCGGTCGAGGTGTTTGTGAATGATGGCTCGCTCGTGTTTTCGACGCGCATCTATCCCGAGGCCTATGGCGTGACCGTTGATGCTCCGGGCACGAGCGTGAACTATCACACGCTCAACATCTAAGCGATTCGTCGCATATCGGCGCTATACTGCAGCCGTTGCCCACGATGCGGGGAACACCCGCATCGTGGGTTTTTGTTTTGAAGGGACGGTGCCGTATGGGCGTACAGCAGCTAGAAGAGGCCTGGGCTTTGAGGGCCGGCGCACGTGAGGCGCATCTTGTTGCTGCCTCGCATGTGCCGGCGGCGTTATCGTTGTTGGGTATTGTGCGTCCCGGCGATCGTCTGGTTGCGTTTGCCGATGACTTTGTCGATGCGTTTGCTCGCGGTTTTGAGGGCTGCGATGTTGTGCTGGTGGGCTCGCCGTCCGCCGAGGCGTTTGCCGCTGCGTCCGAGGGCTTTGATGCTTCGTTTGATGCCGAGGGGCCGCACCTGTGGTGGTTCGTCAACTCCATCGGCGGGTTTGGTCTGCGCGTGCCCGACCTTCGCGCTCTGGGCCGCGCGGCGCGTGAGGCCCGCGCGTTGCTGGTTGTGGACAACACCGTGGCGTCGGCTTTTGGCTGCGATCCGCTGCGGCTGGGTGCTGCGCTGTCGCTCGAGGCGCTCGATCGTGTATGCGCCGGTGATGCTCCGCGCAAGTTGGTTGCCGTATCGGCCGCGCGCTCGCAGCTCAAGCGCCATCGCGTGGATGCCGCGGCTGAGTGCGCGCATGCCCTGCTTGAGGGCTGTGGCTTGGCCAAGCTTGATATGCCTGCTGACGAGGCCGGTGTACTGGAGCGCGGGCTGGACTCGCTCGATGTCCGCATGCAGGCGCATTTCGACCGCGCACGTGCGCTGGCCGAGTATCTGGCCGCCAATGAGATGGTGCGCAACGTGCGCTATCCCGGGCTGAGTTCGCATCCCGACCATGCGGTTGCAACGGGAATCCTCGAGCACGGCTTTGGCCCGGCAGCTGAGTTTGATCTTATCGAGCGCAGTGCGGGCGATCTCTTTGATGCTTTGTCGGGGGAGTTCCGCACATCGCCGGCCGGCGGCGCAACGACGCGCCTTTCGGCCCCACGCGGCAAGCAGGGGAGCACCGTCCGCCTCTTCGCCGGCACCGACGACCCCTTGATCGTGGCCGCCACCCTAGACAACGCCCTCCGCAATTAGCTAAATCATCCTCGAGTCCATAAGTTGCGGTGAAATATGGATTGATTTACGGCTTTATCGGCATAAACAGTCCCTATTTCACCGCAACTTAGAGAGGGGGTTGCGTAGCTAAAAAGCCCCGTCCCAAATTGGCTATTCTTTGATGCTGGCGATGAGGGCGTCGGCTTTGGTGGCGATGACGTTGTTGATGTCGGCCTGCAGCTCCTCGTAGACCGCTATGGCTCGCTCACCGGCGGGGGTGAGGCTGGACCCGCGGGCGCCGTCGCGCTCGATGAGCTTGCAGCCCAGCTGTCCTTCCGCCTCGTTCACAATGCGCCAGGCCTTGGAATACGCCATGCCCATGCTCTTGGCGGCACGGTTGAGCGAGTGTTCGCGGGCGATACCTTGCAGCAGCAAGACACAGCCGTGGCCGAAGACGCCCGGCAGATCCTTGTCGCACGCTTGAATGACCAACTTTGCCGTCGTCTTGTACTCCATCTGCTCCACGTCTCCCCGCTAAAGTGTTTGCTGGGCAAACGCAAAGCCTGCGTCAAACCCTCGTGTGCTCTTCTTAAATCATGCATTGTAGCAGTCAAAGTGCGTTAAGATACTTCCCCAGTATTGGGCGCCCAAGGTTGGGCTGGGTCCTACGAGGCCTGCAGCCGACCGGTCGCATGGAAAAAGGAGAAACATGGCTACGTTCTTTCCCGGTGAGTCCCACACGTTTTCGGAGTATCTGCTGGTCCCTGGTTACTCGTCCTCGCAGTGCATCCCCAACAACGTCTCTCTTAAGACGCCACTAACCCGCTTTAGGCGCGGTGAGAAGCCGGCAATCACCCTGAACATCCCCATGGTTTCCGCCATCATGCAGTCCGTCTCGGGCGTCGACATGGGTGTCGCGCTCGCTACCGAGGGTGGCCTGTCCTTCATTTACGGTTCCCAGAGCGCCGAGTCCGAGGCCGCTATGGTCAAGGCCGTCAAGGATCACAAGGCTGGCTTCGTTCAGTCCGATTCCACGCTGACCCCCGACATGACCATGGAGCAGGTCATCGAGCTCAAGGAGAAGACCGGTCATTCCACCATGCCGGTTACCGACGACGGCACTCCCAAGGGTAAGCTCCTGGGCATCGTCACCAGCCGTGACTATCGCCCCAGCCGCGATGACCACCAGACGAAGGTCTCCGAGTTCATGACCCCGCGTGAGCAGCTCATCGTAGGCGACAAAAACATCAGCCTCAAGGTTGCCAACGACGTCATCTGGGATAACAAGCTCAACGCTCTGCCCATCGTCGACGACAACGATCACCTGATGGGCATTGTCTTCCGCAAGGACTACGACAGCCACAAGACCAACCCCAACGAGCTGCTCGATAACGATAAGCGCTACATGGTCGGCGCCGGCATCAACACCCGCGACTATGCCGAGCGCGTGCCGCTGCTCATCGAGGCCGGCGCCGATGTCCTGTGCATCGACTCCTCCGAGGGCTTCAGCGAGTGGCAGAAGCGCACCATCGAGTGGATTCGCGCCAACTACGGCGAGGACGTCAAAGTCGGTGCCGGTAACGTCGTCGACGCCGAGGGCTTCCGCTTCCTGGCCGACTGCGGTGCCGACTTCATCAAGGTCGGTATCGGCGGCGGTTCCATCTGCATTACCCGCGAGACCAAGGGTATCGGTCGTGGCCAGGCCACCGCGTTGATCGACGTCTGCCGCGCCCGCGACGAGTACTACGAGGAGACCGGCGTCTACGTGCCTGTGTGCTCCGACGGCGGCATCGTCTACGACTACCACATGACGCTCGCCCTTGCCATGGGCGCCGACTTTATGATGCTGGGCCGCTACTTCGCCCGCTTCGACGAG
>CAJJZO010000095.1 GCA_905197585.1 uncultured Collinsella sp. | reverse complement strand
TCAGTTCCAGATCGTTGTTTTCGCCCGCTGAGCTGGGCCTATGCCGGAATCTCTCCCACAGAAACCACCGAAGAGCCCTTTTTTGCGCTCGGTTCGAGCGCGCACGAGCGCCCAGATGAGCAGGACGATGCCGACCGACAACATACCGATGAGGGTAGCTGCAATGGCGGTGCGGTTGCGATAAAGGAATTGAAGCGTGTTGGATTCCTGGGCCGTGTACGACGTGGAGGAGTAATTACTTGCGGAGAGCGATTCTCCGGCATTGATGATGCCCTTGTTGACGATTCCCAGCAGCTCGGGCTTTCCGCGCGAAATCCAGCACGAGAGCTCACAGGTGTCAGGGAGCTCGGCCGTCTCGTAACCTTCGAGATCATAACGGTCGCCGATGGTTTTTATGCGTGAGCTGGGAGCGACGATGCAGTGCGCCGTTCCCTTCCTGAGGGCGTCGAACGCTTCATCGTCGGATTGGTATTCGGTCACGGTCGCTGTGGGAAACAGGCTTTCAAGTGCATTTTTGTTGACAAACGATGATTTGGTACAGGCGATGTTCTGAAGGTCTTTGTTCAGGTTGCTGCCGGTGTAGATGGCGGTGAGGGATATGGTCCCCAACGATATCGACTGCACAACGCCTGTTTGCTCGGCAAACCAGTAATCTCGGTATACCGGCAGCGCAACGGCTATGCTTCCCTTTGACAGGGCCTTTGACATCATCTTGTAGCTATCAAAGGCGACGGTTTTGACCGTAATGCCAAATTTATCGTGTAGCGTCGTCGCAAGCGATGCGAGCGAGCCTTCCATTTCGCCGTTTTCGTCTTCGTTGCAGTAGGGGAGTTTGCCCGTAATGTAGCCGAGCGTGATGGTGTTGTTGTTTGCTTTGAGCCAGGAACATTCGGGGCCGTTGAGCGATGATGAACCGCTGTTTTGGGCCGAGTAGCTAGATTTGACTTCGTCGTTATAGCGTGGGTTGACGCGGGCGATTGCCGTCATGGCGGCATTGATGTCGTTCATCAGGTCGGGGCGGCTTTTGGGAACGGCAAGATAGTAGTCGTTCGAACCAATGTAGAACATGGGGGAGGCACTGGGCGACGAGATCGTGTCGTTCATGATGATGGCGTCGACCTCGTTGTTTGCGAGTGCGTCAAAGAGGGCACCGCCAGTGTCGATTTCTTTATAGGTGCAGGTAATGCCTTCGTTGGCGAGCCACTGCTGGCCGACGAGGGTTTGCATAACACCGCGGTTGCAGCCGATAGTGAGACCTTGAAGTGCTTGAGGGTCACCCTTTGCGAGGTCGTCACGGTCGGGCCTGGCGTAGATGTAGTAGCGCTCGGTGCCCTCGGGGTTCGAGGAAAAGAGCAGCTTTTGGGCGCGTTCCTCGGAGTAGGAGATGTTGGGCATGAGGTCGATCTCGCCCGCCTCGAGCATGTCCATAAGCTCGGTGAAGGTGCCGGAGACGTATTCGTACCGCCAGCCGGGCGTGTAGTATGACAGGGTCTGGAGGTACTCGTAACCCCATCCCGAGAGACGCTCGCCGGGGGTGCCGTCTTGGAAGCCCTCGTTGCTGACGAGCCAACCAACGCGGACCGTCTTGACTTGCTGACTAGAGTCATCGGCAAAAGCCTGGACAGGCGCGATAGAACTCAGCACGGCAAGCGCGGCAAGCACAATGGTCAGGGCGCGATATATAACTGAACGAAGGACAGTGGCAGCTCTCACGTGCAATCCTAACGAATCGAGACATTACCGCATAAGGATACCAGCTCAGCCTGCCCAGTCGGCAGCTGCACCGCTAAACGCTCCCGCCCGGCAGTTGGGGACAGTCCCTTTCTGCTGGCACAAAAGGAACGTCCCTAACTGCCGGTTGTGGGACAATACCGAGCGAACGAGATTGGGTGTCTGGGAAAAGGGGTCGCGATGAACAGGTTGAGGACGCTTGCCGATGTGCTGCGACAGGCTGGCTTTGCACGCATCACGGGCCTGTTTCTTATCTTTTACCTGCTGTGCTCGACGGCTGTCTGGCTGTCCGAGCCTACGACCCTCACCTTTGGTGATGGCCTGTGGTTTAGCTTTGAGACGGTCTCGACGATCGGCTTTGGCGATATCCCGGCAGAAACGCCGGTTGCCCGCGGCATTACCGTCATCCTAAGCGTCATCAGTATCTTCTATATCGCCATGCTTACGGGCGTGGCGGTGAACTACTGCAATACGCTCATCAAGCTGCGCCAAAAGGACACCATGGCGCGCTTTATGGACGATCTTGAGCATTTGGAGGAACTCGATCGTGACGAGCTCGCCGACCTGTCGCGCCGCGTGCGCGAATATCGCCGACGCCAACGCTAGAACGGACGTCGCGCGTCACGACGAGGGGGACTGAATATGAATATCACCGTGTATCTGGGTGCCAGCGTCGGTAATGACCCGGCGTTTCTGCCCGCGGTGCAGGAGCTGGGCAACTGGATTGGCGCCAACGGACACGCGCTGGTATACGGCGGGTCCAAGTCGGGACTGATGGGCGCGCTCGCCGATAGCGTACTCGAGGCAGGTGGACATGTGACGGGTGTTGAGCCGAGCTTTTTTATCGAGGCCGAGTTTCAACATGACGGAATCGACGACCTCATCGTGACGAGCGATATGGCCGAGCGTAAAGCCAAGATGATCGAGCTTGGTGATGCCTTCATTGCCTTTCCCGGCGGGACGGGCACGCTCGAGGAGATTGCCGAGGTTATGTCCGCGGTGTCGTTGGGGCACCTGAGTGCTCCGTGCATCCTGTATAACCTGGACGGTTACTACAACGACCTCAAGGCGCTGCTCGGGCACATGATTGATAAAGGGCTTTCGAGCCCGAGGCGCCAGCACGGCATCTACTTTGCCGACGATTTGCGCGAGATCGCCTCGATTATCAACGGATAAGGCTTGAGCCTGCCCCACTATGACTCCCAATGGTGCCGTTTGCAGCGCAGATGGTTGGCTCGTTCGGGCGACGCTCGCTCTACAATAAAACGCATCTATGTCGACTTTGACCGCGGGAGGACCCGATGGATAACCTTGCCAAACCCACAAACCGCGTGCTGTTTTTAGTTAGCGTTGCCGTGACCGGCGCACTCGCGGGCGCCGCAGTCTGGCTGTTCTTCTTTGCGATGGAGCACGGCATCGACTATCTATGGACTGAGATCCCGCACGCACTGGGCGTCGCTTCGCCCGAGCTCGCCAGCGGCCCGTTTGGCTTTCTGCCGTACCCGTTTTTTGTCTGCCTGCTGGGCGGCCTGTTAATCGGTCTGTACGAAAAGCTTACGGGCGCCAAGACCGATAACCTCAATCAGGTGATGGCTAAGGTCAAGCAAGATGGGCGCTACCCGTACGACAACCTGGGCAAGCTTTCGCTCGCGGCATTGCTGCCGCTGCTGTTTGGCGGAAGTATTGGACCGGAGGCGGGCCTGACCGGCGTTATCGCGGGTCTGTGCAGCTGGGTTGGCGACCGCATGCGCCGCTTTGGCGCCGAGTTTAGGGAGCTCACACTGCTGGGTACCCAGGCTGCCCTGACGGCGCTCTTTACCGCGCCCGTCTTTGGCTTTGTGGCGCCGCTCGCCGGTAGCGCTGACGGCCAGGGCGAAGACGCCCACAATGAGTCCGCGTCCGACGAGATCACCATCAAGCTGCCCAAGGCGCAAAAGACGGTGGTCTATGGCATTGCGATTGCCAGCGGTCTGGGTGCCTACCTGCTGCTTGGCCAGCTTGTGGGCGGCGGCATGGGCATGCCCAGGTTCGAGTCCGCCGAGGTGGGCAACCTGGAACTTGCCTGGCTTATCCCCCTGTCGCTCGTCGGTACGGTCTGCGGCTGGCTGTACTTTGTTTCGGAGCACGCGAGCGAGGCCCTGGCGCACGCGATGGGGGAGCGCCCCATCGCCAAGGCAATGCTGGCCGGTCTGGTACTTGCCGCCTGCGGTACGGCTCTGCCCTTCACCATGTTTGCCGGCGAGACGCAGGCCGACGTGCTCATGGAAACCTATCTGACCATCCCCGCCGGCGTGCTCATCGCGACCGGTCTGGTTAAGGCCATGCTGACCCCCGCCCTCATCAATATGGGCTGGCGCGGCGGCCATTTCTTTCCCGTCATCTTCTCGGGCGTAAGCCTGGGCTACGGCCTTGCCATCCTCACCGGCGCCGATCCGGTATTTTGCGTCGCCGTCTGCACGGCATCGACGATGGGTGCGGTCATGCGTCAGCCGGTCATGGTCGTGGGCCTGCTGCTCATGTGCTTCCCACTCAAGGGTATCGTCTGCATGATCATCGCCGCCGTTATCGCCGCTGGCATTCCGCTGCCCAAGCCGCTGCGCAAGTAGTACGGTGGCGCACGCCGGGGACATGCCGTTTGCCACGGATTGGCGGGGAGGGGGCGATCACGCCCTTCGTAGATCGAGACTCGCGTGCTTACAAATCGCGTGCTCGGTAAACCTTGGTGCTGACGGTGCAGCTGATTGCACATAGTGCGAGCGCCAGTACTGCAATTCCTGCACACAGACAGCCAAGGACGGTGGGATCGGGATTTGCCCCGGCATTCGACATAAGCCAGTTGCTGATGGGGTTGGAGGAGCTCAACGTGGCAATGGCAAGGCACCAGAGCAGGGCAAACAGGCCAACGGATAGGCGCAGCGCCTCCATGTGTCCAAATCGAAAGAACAGCGGCTGTGCCAAAAACACCATCATGAGGGAGATGAGCATCGATGCTGCCGAGGCTATTGCGATCTCAAAGACGGTTTGTCCTGTCGAGGTCACGCCCGCACTGTTGAAGAGCGGAAGGACGATGATGTTCAAAAGCACGGCGGCGCAGGCCATGATGGCCGAGAAGACAACGATGCACAGGTAGCGGGCACAAATAATGTCTTTGCGCGAGAAGGGCAACGTCGCCCGATAACGCTCCCAGCCATTTTGATTGTCGAAGCCGGCCAGCGAGCTCATGGCCATGATGGGCGACATGGCACTGACCGCGCAGGCGCCGGCACTCATGCCGGAGTCACCGTCCGATGCGTTGGCGAGGGTCAGTACGACGAATATGAACAGGCCGACGCCCGCGATGCTCGGGACAAGCGTGCGGACGATGGCGAGCTCAGACATAAAGGCACGTTTCATTTTGAAGCCCCTTTCAGCATGAGGCGAAGATAGTCATCAATGGTTGCCCGGTCGCAGGGAATCTCGGGGAAGGCCTCGAGCGCCTCGCGACGGTTGGGCACGAGCACGTCAACGCTATAGGCGTGGTGGGCGGCACGGGCGTCTTCGACGCAAGCCATAAGCTCGACGGCTTGTGCCTGTGTGCAGTGGGCGATGCCGGCTCGGTCGGTAATGTCCTCGCGCGGCAGGTAAAACACAATCGAGCCGTTATCGATGCAGATGACGCGGTCGGCAGCGCGCTCAAGGTCGGAAGTAATATGGCTCGAGAGCAGCACGCTGCGCTGGCCGTCGGAAACAAAGGCGAGCAGCTCGTCGAGCAGCTCCTCACGTGCCATGGGATCGAGACCTGCCGTGGCTTCATCCAGGATGAGCAGCTCGGCCTTGTGGCTGAGCGTACACGCGAGCTGCAGCTTCATACCCATGCCGCGGGAGAGGTCCTTGACCTTTGTCTTGGGATCGAGGCCAAATCGGTTGATGAATCGGGCGAACGTTTCGCGGTCCCACGTGGGGTACGCCGGGCCTACGAGTGCCTCGATCTGGCCCACCTTGAGCGTTGAAGGGAAGGGGCACGTGTCCAGCACGAGGCCGACACGGGCACGTAGACAACGCTGTGTCTCATCGGGCGCGTCGGCGCCACAGCGCTGCCCAAACAGGCGCACCTCGCCGGCATCGAGCTTGATAAGCCCGAGCGCGGCGCGAATGGTCGTTGTCTTGCCGGCACCGTTAGCGCCCACAAAGCCAACAATCTGGCCGGGCTCCACGGCGAACGTGACATCACGCAGCGAAAAACGGTCGCTCACGCGGCGTGAGACACCTTTGAGTTCTAACAAGTTTTGCATGGTATAGCCTTTCTTGCAGATGGCTACTGCATGGTTTCGGGGGCTACCAGGTCGAGCATCTCGTGCAGTTTGTCGCGCGTGACGCCCAGGGCTTCGGCTTGTTCTGCCGCCTGCGTAAGCAGCTCTTCGATATGGCAGAGCTGGTTTTCACGCAAGAGTTCTTGGTTGCCGTCGGCAACAAAGCAGCCCTTGCCCTGCACGGTACAGATAAACCCGAGCTGCTCCAGATCGGCGTAGGCGCGCTTGGTGGTGATGACGCTCACGCCCAGGTCGCTCGCGAGTGCGCGGATGCTGGGGAGTTTGGCTCCCGCGGCGAGCGTGCCCGAAAGGATCTGAGCTTTGACCTGCGAGGATATCTGCTCGTAGATGGGCTTGTCGCTCGAATTGGATAGGATAATGTCCACAGCGGCTCCTTAGCTGTTGGGCTACACGTGTATATAACCGGTAAGCACAGTATATATACACTATACACAGTTATGCAAGAGGTAAATAGGGATTGTCCGCTCGTTCGTTCATCTCAATCTGTAACATCTGGAACCGATTTGGACGGTTACCTGTTACAGATTGAGATTATGCTGGCGGGCCCCACCTGGTTGTCTCAATCTGTAACAACTGGAGAAGATTTTGGCTGCTAGATGTTATAGATCGAGACATTGGCCACCCGTCTATCCTTATATCTCAATCTGTAACGGATGGACCCGTTTTGAGTGGCTAGATGTTACAGATCGAGATCTTTCTGGGACGCCCACCTGTTTGTCTAAATCTGTAACAGGTAGAGGTTCAAAAACCGTCCAGATGTTACAGATCGAGACAAGCTGCTGCGGAGTG
>CAJJZO010000094.1 GCA_905197585.1 uncultured Collinsella sp. | reverse complement strand
CCGCGCCGCCGGCATCGAGCTTTCGGCTGCGCTTGCCCGCGAGCTCGAGACCGTGCAAGTGCCCAAGTTTGCCACGGACGAGTATTCCTGCCGCCGCGTGCCCGGCGTCGATTCTAGCGAGGTGCGCTAATGGCTACCAAACTCATCGATCTTTCCTTTACGCTCAACGGCCGCAAAGTCAAGGTTCAGATTGCCCCCGACACCATGCTCTTTGCGTTGCTGCGAGAGCAGGGTTGCGCGTCGGTGCGCTGCGCCTGCGAGACCACCAACTGCGGTCTGTGCACGGTGTGGCTCGATGGCGACCCGGTTCTGAGCTGCTCGGTTCCCGCCGCGCGCGTCGAGGGCCGCTCCATCACCACGCTCGAGGGCCTCAAGGCCGAGTCCGAGGCGCTTGCCCGTGCGATGGCTGCCGAAGGCGCCGAGCAGTGCGGTTTTTGCGCCCCCGGCCTTATCATGAACGTGCTGGCGCTTGCCCGCGCCGCCAAGGAGGACCCGAGCCTCGTCGCCACGCGTGAGGAGCTCTCACGTCAGCTTGCCGGTAACCTTTGCCGCTGCAGCGGCTACGAGAGCCAGCTGCGCGCTATCGTGCGCTTCCTCAACGAGTCCGGCGTGCAGGTTGGCTTTGAGATGCCCGAGCTGCCCGTCAACGACACGAGCTCTGACGGCGTCTCCTACAAGCAGATCACCCACAAGCAGCCCAAGAAGGACTCGAAGGCCCTGCTCGAGGGTCGTCCGGTCTACACCGGCGATATGGTGCCCGCCGGCGCCCTGATCGTCAAGCTCAAGCGCAGCCCCTATGCCCGCGCCAAGATCCGCTCCATCGACACGTCTCGCGCCCTTAAGGTGCCGGGCGTCGTGGGCGTCTACACCTACGAGGACGTGCCCAAGCGCCGCTTTACCATCGCCGGCCAGAGCTATCCGCAGCCGAGTCCCTACGACCGCCTGATTCTCGAGAACCTCGTCCGTTACCAAAACGAGGAAGTGGCGATCGTCGCCGCCGAGACCGAGGAGGCTGCCGACAAGGCGCTCAAACTCATTAAGGTCGACTATGAGGTGCTCGAGCCGCTGCTCGACTTTACCCAGGCACTCGATAACGACATCGTTGTCCACCCCGAGGGCGACGTGACCTTTATGTTCCCGCAGGGCGGCGACGTTGCTCGTAACCTGGTGTGCAGCGGTACCAGCGATTTTGGCGACTTGGACGAGGCCTTCGCCCAGAGCGACATCGTCTTTGAGCGCACCTACACCAGCCAGGCCACGCAGACCGCGCCCATGGAGACCTTCCGCGCCTTCGCGACGACCGACGCATTTGGACGTATCTCGGTGACCACCTCCACTCAGGTGCCCTTCCACGTGCGCCGCATGGTCGCGCAGTCGCTCGATATTCCGCAGTCGCAGGTGCAGGTCATTAAGCCGCGCATCGGCGGCGGCTTTGGCTCCAAGCAGACGGGCTGCTGTGAGATCTTCGTTGCGTTTGTGACGCAGCAGACCGGCCGTCCGAGCTACTGCTGCTACACCCGCGAGGAGACCATCACCGCGGGCAACTCGCGCCACCAGATGCAGATGACCGTTAAGATGGGCGCCATGAACGACGGCACCATTACAGCCATCGACCTGCATACGCTGTCCAACGCCGGCGCGTACGGCGAGCACGCCACCACGACGATCGGCCTTTCGGGTCATAAGAGCCTGCCCATCTACAACCACGTAAAGGCGAGCCGCTTTAGCTGGGACGCCGTCTACACCAATACCAACCGCGGCGGCGCGTATCGTGGCTACGGTGCCACCCAGGGCCAGTTTGCCGTGGAGAGCGCCGTCAACGAGCTCGCCGACATGCTGCACATGGACCCCGCCGACCTGCGCCTTAAGAACATCGTGCGCGAGGGCGAGATCATGCCGCAGTACTACAACGAGAAACTCAACGCCTGCGCGCTCGACCGCTGCCTGCTGCGCGCGATGGACATGATCGGCTGGCGCGACAAGCCGTTGGCCGTGGACCTGGGCGACCGCGTGCGCGCTCTGGGCTGCGCGCTCACCATGCAGGGCTCGGGCATCTCCAACGTGGATATCGCCGGCATCGACATGCGCCTGGAAGAGGATGGATTCATTACCATCGGCACCGGCGCCACCGATAACGGCATGGGCGTCGACACGATCCTGGCGCAGATTGCCGCCGAGGAGCTGGGCGTTGAGAGCTCGCTGATCGTGGTGCGCGGCGTGGACACCGACGTGTCGCCGTTTGATGCCGGCTCGTACGCGAGCTCGGGCACGTACGTGACGGGCCTTGCCGCCAAGAACGCCGCGACCGAGCTGCGTGAGAAGATCTGCGCCAAGGCCGCCCAGATGTGGGACGTGGACGCTGCCGACGTGGTCTTTGATGGTCAGTACGTGCGCCTGTCCGACGAGCGTGCCGCGCGTGAGCAGAACCGCTACCTCACGCTGCGCGACTTTGCCAACCTGTGCGTCAAGAACATCGCAGGCGGCGACGCGCTCACCTCGCATGCCTCTGCCTGCCTGCCCGTTTCGCCCCCGCCGTTTATGGCCGGCATTGCCGAGGTCGAGGTCGACAAGGCCACCGGCAAGGTGACTGTGGTGGACTACGCGGCGGCTGTGGACTGCGGCACCGTGATCAACGAGGCGCTCGCGCGCGTCCAGGCCGAGGGCGGCATTGCCCAGGGTATCGGCCACGCGCTCTACGAAATCGTCGAGCATGATGAGCGCGGCCGTCTGCGCACCGGCAACTTTATGAGCTACAAGCTGCCCACGCGCCTGGATATCGGCAGTATTCGCGTGGCCTTTGAGCCGAGCTACGAGCCGACGGGCCCGTTTGGCGCCAAGTCGATCGGTGAGGTCGTCATCAACACGCCGCTCGCCGCCGTGGCCTCGGCCGTGGCACACGCCACCGGCCACCAGGTTCGCTCGCTGCCGATCACGCCCGAGAAGGCCCTGCTGGGGGAGTAACAGGTCAGCGAACAAGTCGTAATTGGCGGGGCGGGGCAACTCGTCCCGCCTTTTGCACTCGTGGTGAGGTCGTGAGCTTGTAAAAGGTGTGCGTGCGCTTGCCGTTCGTATCTGCTATCATTCCTAGTCTGTGCGCTCATGCGGGCGTGGCGGAATTGGCAGACGCGCCAGATTTAGGTTCTGGTGGGATTCCCGTGAAGGTTCGAGTCCTTTCGCCCGCACCAACGCATCTGCGTCGGCTTCGGCCGTCGCGACTCTTTGTTGCATAAAGGTACCAGCACCTCAGATAAGCTGGGCAGTATGAGGAGGAACGTGTTGAACATCACCGCTTCTGACGTCAAGGACGCCAAGCTCACCGCTACGGTCACCATCCCGGCCGCCGACGTCGACGCCGCGATCAAGAAGGCCTACAAGGACACCGCCAAGAAGTACCGCTTCCCGGGCTTCCGCGCCGGTAAGGCCCCCCGTCCGGTCATCGACTCCGCTCTTGGCGCCGAGGCTACCCTCGCTCAGGCCACCAACGACCTGATCGCCGCCAACGAGCCCGCCGTCCTCAACGAGCTGGACATCGTCCCCACCAAGAGCGGTGACTACAAGGAGCTCGACCTCGCCAAGGATCACGAGGACTACACCTACACCGTTGAGTTCTCCCTGCGTCCTGCCGCTGAGCTCTCCTCCTTCGACGCCGTCGAGATCGAGATGCCCCCTGCGGAGGTCACCGAGTCCGAGATCAACAACCAGGTCGAGATGCTCCTCAACTACCGTGCCACCTTCGAGGACGTCGAGGGTCGCGCCGTCGAGGCCGAGGACTACGTCACCGTCGACCTCAAGGCCGTCGAGAACGCCGACAACTTTGCTGCCGAGGGCCGCATGCTCATCGCCGGTAGCGACAGCAACCCCAAGGAGTTCAACGAGGCCCTGATCGGTGCCAACGTTGACGACGTCAAGACCGTTACCTGGACCGACGAGGTCGAGGAGGGCGAGGAGGCCGAGACCCACACCGTCGAGGTCACCGTCAAGGGCATCAAGGTCCGCAACACCCCCGAGCTCACCGACGAGCTCGTCAAGTCCGACTTTGGCTTCGACAGCATCGACGCTATGCGCGACGCCATCAAGATCGAGATCGAGCAGGACAAGGCTTCCCGCCTCCCGGCCGAGAAGGAGAACCGTTGCGTCTCCGCTCTCGCCGAGCGCCTGCAGCTTGACGAGATGGATGCCGACTACGAGCAGTCCGTCTTTGAGGAGCTTGGCCAGAACTTCCTGTCCAACCTCGCTGCCCGCGGCATGACGCTGGACACCTGGCTGCCCGCTTCCGGTCTGACCATGGAGCAGTTCATCGGCGACCTGCACAAGCAGGCCAACGACGTTGCCCGTGAGTCCCTGGCTCTGGACGCCCTCGCCCGTGAGCTCAAGATCGAGGTCACCGAGGACGACATCAACGCCGAGTTCGAGAAGGCCGGCGTCAAGGACGTCGAGGCTTCCAAGGCCGAGTTCATCGCCGATGGCCGTATGCCTGCCGTCCGCGAGTCCATCCGTCGCTCCAAGGCCGTCGACCACCTGGTCGAGAACGCCAAGGTGACCGAGGTCGACGAGACCGCCAAGGACGCCGAGTAATTCTCGCCACCTTGCCCGCGAGCGCATGCGTGCGCCCGTGATGGGGTAAAGTTATACACCGGTTATCCGGTAGCTTCGTACGGTGCCAGCCAATGCATAGCATGCGGGCACCGTACGTTTATCTAGAACCAATTTGGTCCGCAAGAGAGAAATGGAGATGCGTATGATCGCTAAGTTCGATTCCGCCCTCGTGCCATACGTTATCGAGCAGACGCCGCGCGGCGAGCGCAGCTACGATATCTATTCGCGCCTGCTCAACGACCGCATCATCTTCTTAGGCGAGGAGATCAACTCCGTCAGTGCCAACCTGGTCGTTGCCCAGCTGCTGCATCTTGAGAGCCAAGATGCCGAGAAGGATATCTCGCTCTACATCAATTCGCCCGGCGGCGAGGTCTACTCCGGTCTGGCGATTCTTGACACTATGAACTTTATCAAGCCGCAGGTTTCCACCATTTGTGTGGGTATGGCCGCGTCTATGGCTGCCGTGCTGCTTTCGGCCGGCGCCAAGGGCAAGCGCTTCTGCCTGCCGCACTCCAAGGTCATGATTCACCAGCCCAGCGGCGGTGCCCAGGGCCAGCAGACCGAGATTGAGATTGTTGCCGAGGAGATCAAGAAGACCCGTCGCGAACTCAACCAGATCCTGTCCGACGCATCGGGCCAGCCGATCGAGAAGGTCCAGGCCGATACCGAGCGCGACAACTACCTGACCGCTGCCGAGGCCCTCGACTACGGTCTGATCGACCGTATCGTCACCTCGCGCGATCTCGCCGCGAAGGACGCCTAAGATGGCAGGAAACATGCAGGACAACTTTGACGAGAACGGCAACCCCATCCGCTGCTCCTTCTGCGGAAAAGAGCAGGGGCAGGTTCGCCGTCTTGTAAAGGGCCCTACCAACATCTTTATCTGCGACGAGTGTGTCGCCGCCTGCTCCGAGATCTTGGAGGAGTCGCTGGCTTCGGACTTTATGGACGCCGCCCGCAACGGCAAGCTGCCGGGCTTCCTCAACGACCACGGCCAGGCTGCATCTCAGCCCGCCGTGGACCCCGAGACCGAGGGTTTTGAGCTGGAGGACGACCGCCAGGTCATCACGCATGTGCCGACGCCGCACGAGATCTATGACGAGCTTTCGGCCTATGTTATGGGTCAGGAGGACGCCAAGCGCGCCATGTCGGTTGCCGTGTACAACCATTATCGCCGCGTGATCGAGGGCGGCGCTGCGCTTTCGGCCTTTGACGAGGCTTCGGGCATGGGCGGCCAGCTCGACGATGATATGGACGAGGTGGAGCTCGCCAAGTCCAACATTTTGCTGCTCGGCCCCACCGGTACCGGTAAGACGCTGCTTGCCCAGACGCTCGCGCGCATCCTCGAGGTGCCGTTTGCCATCGCCGATGCCACCGCGCTCACCGAGGCCGGCTATGTGGGCGAGGACGTGGAGAACATCCTGCTCAAGCTCATCAACGCCGCCGATGGCGATATCGAGCGCGCGCAGGTTGGCATTATCTACGTGGACGAGATCGACAAGATCGCCCGCAAGGCCGAGAACCTCTCCATCACCCGCGATGTGTCGGGCGAGGGAGTTCAGCAGGCGCTGCTTAAGATTCTTGAGGGCACGGTGGCCAGCGTTCCGCCCACCGGCGGCCGCAAGCATCCCCAGCAGGAGCTTCTGCAGATCGACACGACCAACATCCTGTTCATCTGCGGCGGTGCCTTTGTGGGTCTGGACAAGATCATCGCCGACCGCGTGGGCAACAAGGGCGTGGGCTTTAACTCCGAGATCGCCGGCCCCACCTCGGTCGACGAGAACGACCTGCTGCGTCAGGTGCTCCCGCAGGACCTCAACGCCTTTGGCATGATTCCCGAGTTCGTGGGCCGTACGCCCGTTGTCACCCAGACGCAGGCGCTTGACGAGGACGACTTGGTGTCGATTCTGACCGAGCCCAAGAATGCCGTGGTGCGTCAGTACCGCAAGATGTTCCAGCTCGAGGACGTTGAGCTTGAGTTTGAGGATGCCGCCCTGCACGAGATCGCCCGCATGGCGCTTGCTCGCAAGACCGGCGCCCGCGGCCTGCGCTCCATCTGCGAGGACGTGCTGCAGCAGACGATGTTCGATCTGCCCAGTGAGGAGGGCGTCACTAAGGTCATCGTGACCGAAGCCTCCGTAAAGGGCGAAGAACAGCCCCAACGCATCTACGGGTAAACCAGCCAAAAACGTGCTTGCAAATAGCCTCCGACCACCCGCGGTTGGAGGCTATTTTATATATACGCAATAACCCCAACTACCTGTGTTATTCTGTGTGTTTGTTTAAGCCTCAGCGAAGTCATATCAGACTGAAGTAATCGATACCTAAGGGGAGGAATGTAGGCCCGATTTTCGTAGATTCCGCACGAGCCGAAGACCACTTAATGTGGTCTTCGA
>CAJJZO010000093.1 GCA_905197585.1 uncultured Collinsella sp. | reverse complement strand
GCACTCCCCCACGTCCGTTTCGATGCGCTAGATTGGTATCACGGATTGGCGCGAACGGCGCGCCACAGGACATGAGGAGTTTCCATGGGCAAGAGGCTGTGGGTAGAGCGCAACAAGGACGGTTCCTGGGACGCGTTCAGCGAGGATGGCGCGCACATCAAGTTCGGCAAGGGCCGTGGCCAGTTCACGCCGGGCGATCTGATGAAGGTCGCGCTGGCCGGTTGCGCCGCGCTGTCCAGCCAGTTCGCCGTCGAGCATACGCTGGGCGATGGCAAGGGCGCGAAGATCGTGGTGGACGGCACGTATGATGCCGATACCGACGCCTACATCGGTTTCGACGAGCAGGTGGTCATCGCCGCCACCGACGGCCCCATGGCTCAGACCCGCGAGCACATCCTGCTCGCCCGTCAGGTCGGCGTTCCCTACATCGTCGTCTTCCTGAACAAGTGCGACATGGTCGACGATGACGAGCTCATCGACCTCGTCGAGATGGAGACCCGTGAGCTCCTCTCCGAGTACGATTTCCCCGGCGACGACATCCCCGTCATCCGTGGTTCTGCTCTGGGCGCTCTCGAGGGTGACGCCAAGTGGATGGACGCCATTCGCGAGCTCATGAAGGCCGTCGACGAGTACATCCCGACGCCTGCTCGTAACAACGACCTCCCGTTCCTGATGGCCGTTGAGGACGTTATGACCATCTCCGGTCGTGGTACCGTTGCTACCGGCCGTGTCGAGCGCGGTGAGCTCAAGCTCAACGAGCCCGTCGAGATCGTCGGCATCAAGGATACCCAGAACACTGTCGTTACCGGTATCGAGATGTTCCGTAAGTCCATGGACTTCTGCGAGGCTGGCGACAACGTCGGTCTGCTGCTCCGCGGCATCAAGCGCGAGGACATCGAGCGCGGCCAGGTTCTCTGCAAGCCCGGTTCGGTTACCCCGCACACCAAGTTCACCGGCGAGATCTACGTTCTGACCAAGGAGGAGGGCGGCCGTCACACCCCGTTCTTCGATGGTTATCGTCCTCAGTTCTACTTCCGTACCACCGACGTTACCGGTACGGTCAAGCTCCCCGAGGGCACCGAGATGGCTATGCCTGGTGACCACATCACCATCGAGGGCGACCTCATTCACCCGATCGCCATGGAGGAGGGCCTGCGCTTTGCTATCCGCGAGGGTGGCCACACCGTCGGTTCGGGCATCGTCTCCACGATTATTGAGTAAATTAGCTCTTTGATATAGCTGACTTAGAGAACCCGGCACTTATATGGGTGCCGGGTTCTTTTCTGCAATGGATATTAAGCCGTTGCTGGTGTCGAGAGGATCGATAATGGTCCTGGATGCACCGTCGATTAGCTCTCGATGGCTTCATTGATGTGTTCCAAATATGAATGGATCCACCGAGAACCAATTGACTCGAGGTTTTCATTGACAGCACTTACGTGGAGCTGATAAAGTAACAACTCGTGCCCGTACGGGGCGGAAATGAAAGGTTCAGGATACATGCGTACTCTAGTTACTCTTGCGTGCACTGAGTGCAAGCGCCGCAACTATACGACCACCAAGAACAAGGCGAACATGCCTGATCGTATGGAGATCAAGAAGTATTGCCCCTGGTGCCGTCACCACACGCTGCACAAAGAGACTCGCTAGTCTCTAGTCACATACGCCAGTAGTTCAATTGGTAGAGCATCGGTCTCCAAAACCGAGTGTTGAGGGTTCGAGTCCTTCCTGGCGTGCCAGTCATTATTCCGTAAGCTCCCAATTGGGGGCTTACGGTTTACTCATGTATAAGCGCATTGCGCGGAGGTAACCCAAATGGCCAACAAGAAGAACAAGAAGAAGGCTCAGCAGCCGGCACCTGCCAACAACGCTGCCGCCAACTCCAAGGTTGAGGCCAAGAAGGCCGTTGCCAAGAAGAACGAGAAGGCTGCGAAGTCCAAGAAGAACGAGAAGCCTGGTTTCTTCGCCCGCACCAAGAAGTATTTCGCTTCGGTCAAGTCCGAGATGAAGCGTGTCACGTGGCCCGATAAGAAGGAGCTCGTGAACTACTCGGTCGTCGTTTGCGCTTCTCTGATCGTCGTCGGCGTCGTCATCGCTCTGCTCGATGCTGGCTTTGGCGAGGCTCTTGCTCTGTTCTCTGGATTGAGGGGCTAAACCATGTCTAAGCGTTGGTACGTCGTTCACACTTACTCTGGATACGAGAACCGCGTTAAGTCCGATCTCGAGCATCGCATCGAGACTATGGGCATGCAGGACCGTATCTTTGATATCGAGATTCCTATGGAGCGCGTCACCGAGATTAAAGAGGGTGGCAAGCGTGAGACCAAGGATTCGAAGATCTTCCCGGGTTATGTCCTGGTCCGCATGGAGATGGATGACGATGCATGGACGTGTGTTCGCAACACGCCCGGCGTCACCGGTTTCCTGGGCGGCAACGGCAAGCCCGCTCCGCTTTCCCGCGACGAGTACAACAAGATGACTCGTCGTCCCGGTAAGGGCGATTCGCCCAAGCGCACCTCGGTTGATATTGAGGTCGGTACGTCCGTCCGCGTCACCGATGGTCCGCTTACCGATTTTGATGGCAAGGTCTCCGAGGTTAACACCGAGGCAGGCAAGCTCAAGGTCACGCTGATGATCTTTGGCCGCGAGACGCCGGTAGAGCTCGACTTTAACCAGGTCGCTGTCATCGCTTAAGTTTTCGTCCGTTCGCGCGAGCGTGCTTCTTCTGTGACTGCTCATCTCAGGAGTGCTTCTAACACGTGCGTGCTTACGATATAGCAAGTACTTCACACTCGTGATTCGAAAGGAATGACCATGGCTGAGAAGAAGGTTGCCAACGTCATTAAGCTCCAGATTCCTGCTGGTGCAGCTAACCCCGCTCCTCCCGTCGGCCCCGCCCTGGGCGCTGCTGGCGTGAACATCATGCAGTTCTGCCAGGCCTTTAACGCCGAGACGCAGGACAAGAAGGGCGACATCATCCCCGTTGAGATTTCTGTCTACGAGGACAAGTCCTTCTCCTTCATCACCAAGACCCCGCCGGCGGCTCACCTCATCAAGAAGGAGCTGAACCTCAAGTCTGGTTCCGCTAAGCCCCAGGCCGACAAGGTCGGTCAGCTCTCCCAGGAGCAGCTCACCAAGATCGCCGAGATCAAGATGCCGGACCTCAATGCCAACGACATTGACGCCGCCAAGAAGATCATCGCCGGTACCGCCCGTTCCATGGGTGTCACCATCGCTGAGTAGCGATTTCTTTAGGTAATGACGGGTGCTCCAACCGGGGCGCCCGTTAAATGTGTGCAATAGGGCACACGATACGATGTGGGAGGGCTCACGCCCGTTTAACCACAGGAGGTAATGCACATGGCTAAGCATGGTAAGAGCTATAACGCCGCTGCCGAGAAGATCGACCGCGCCACGCTCTACACCCCCCTTCAGGCTGCCAAGCTCATCAAGGAGCTCGACACCGCCAAGTTCGACGAGACCGTCGAGGCCCACTTCCGTCTGGGCGTCGATACTCGTAAGGCTGACCAGAACATTCGTGGTTCCATCTCCCTGCCCCACGGTACCGGCAAGACCATTCGTGTTGCCGTCTTCGCCGAGGGCGAGAAGGCTCGCGAGGCCGAGGCTGCCGGCGCCGACATCATCGGTTCCGACGAGCTCGTCGCCCAGATTCAGAAGGGCGAGATCAACTTCGACGCCGCTATCGCTACGCCGAACATGATGGCCAAGGTTGGCCGCATCGGTAAGATCCTTGGTCCCCGTGGCCTCATGCCGAACCCCAAGCTCGGCACCGTGACCATGGACGTCGCCAAGATGGTCTCCGAGCTCAAGGCCGGCCGCGTTGAGTATCGCGCCGACCGCTACGGCATCTGCCACGTGCCCCTGGGCAAGAAGTCCTTCTCCGAGAAGCAGCTCGTCGAGAACTACGCCGCCCTGTACACCGAGATCCTGCGCGTCAAGCCCTCTTCTGCTAAGGGCAAGTACGTCAAGTCCATCTCCGTGTCTTCCACCATGGGCCCTGGCGTCAAGGTCGATCCCGCTATCCAGCGTGACTTCCTGGCTGAGTAACTAACAGTTACTGCCTGAGCAAAGCAAGCATTGCTAAAGAAACCCGGTTCTGTCTCGTGCAGGACCGGGTTTCTTGCTATCGCGTCAAAACTGCCTCAAAGGGGGCAGTGACCCCTTTGAGGCAGTTACCAGGGTGTTCTGGCGGTTGAGGACTCGATGGCCTCGTGGCGCTTGAGCTCGCGGCGCATGGTTTGTGAGTTGAGCCAGGCTGCCTGCCAGCCACGGATGGGGTAGCGCGTCTGGTCGAGCTCAAACTGCGTATATCCGCTGGCGTTGATGATCATTGCCCCGCATGCATGTTGACGCTCACGCTGAAAGTCGCGACCATAGCATTGGTGCACATGCCCGTGCACCATGTAGTCGGGATTCCAGGATTCGAGCGCTGTGTTAAAGCATTCAAATCCTCGATGTGGCAGATCATCCAGATCGCCCATGCCGGCGGCGGGCGCATGGGTCAGCAGGATGTCGCAGCCGCCGACCATCCTCACTTTGCGTGACAGCTTGCGCACGCGCTTGGCCATCTCGCGCTCGGTGTACATGTTGGCGCCATCTCGGTAGCGCATGGAGCCGCCAAGACCCGCAATGCGGACGCCGCGATACACGTAAACGGAGTCTTCGACACAGATACAGCCGCCTGGTGCATGACGCGCGTAGCGATCATCGTGATTGCCGCGAACGTAGATGAGCGGTTTGTTGATGACGGTGACCAAGAACTCAAGATAATCCGGGTCCAGATCGCCAGCGGACAAAATCAGGTCGACACCCTCAAAGCGTTCCTTGCGAAAGCGCTCCCATAGGCATCGTTCTTCGGTATCGGCTATGGCAAGGATTTTCATAGGGCGTGGACCTTCGGCTCATCGTTGGGCTGCGGAATGGTGCCCACCACGTTGTCGGCCAACCAGTCCATCTCGACGATTTGAGTGCTCGGCAGTGGGGGAAAGCCCTCGATCTGCACCACGCCGTCTTGGCTATGGAGTTCGCCGCCAAATGGATTGATGGAGCCCTCGACGATGCCATTGCGGAGTAGCTGAACAAGCTTGCGCGTCTGATAGGGCAGGCCCGGAGCGTAGCGAATATCGATAACGCCCGAGCTCATGCCATACCAGTAGTTGACGGCGCGGACCCGGCTGTCGTCACTGGTCTCGTCCCAGGTGCCATGCAGCAGACTTCGCACGATAAGCTCGTAATATCGGCCCCAGTTCCACACCGGCATGGCAATGCCGGCAACCTTGCCATCGATCAGGCGGTGAAGTCCGTAGGCCGTGGGATCTTCGAGCGACTTTGACATGTCGGCGCCGGTCATGACGCTCACGCCTTCGCGGCACATGGCCTCGGCAAGGCCACCGGCAGGCACATCGCCCCAGGTCAGGATAATTTGCGCACGGGGGTCGAGCAGCGAGGCGCCAATCGCAAAGGCGTTGATTTCGCTGAGTGCGCCCGAGGCAAAGACCGACGCGTGGTAACCGATGCGGTGGTTGTCCGCCATGCTGGCGGCAAGGGCGCCCAGGAGGAACTTGGCCTCGTACATCTTGCCAAAGTACGAACGGACGCTTTGATGGGGAAGACCGATAGAGCAGTTGAGGAACCGAACCCGGGGATACTCAACGGCAGCCCTGAGCGTGTATTCCATCAGGCGGTGCGAGGTCGAGAAGATGACGTTTGCTCCATGTTTGACAGCCGTTTCCACGGCGGCGTAGAACGCGTCCGGATCATGGCAGTCCTCGAACGCCTCGGTGCGCACGATACCGCCAAAGTGCTCATCGAGATACTGACGCCCTTGGTCGTGCAGGCTGTCCCAGCTCGACGTCGCACAGGGGAACTCATGGATAAAGGCGATGCGCAGGGGATTGGCTGCCGAATAGACGGTCTTGCCCATAAAGAAGTTGAGCACGCCGGAGGTGGACTTGGCGGGCGACTCCTCCTCATCGACGCTCGGCGCCTCGACAAGGTTGACCTTGTCCTCGTCGCTTTTGCCGGCAATGACCAGCTCGCGCCAAATCTTGCACAGGCGGTTTACGACGATATCGGTCGGTGTGTCCAGTAGGCGGTCCTGGTTGTATACGTTGAGGTATACGAGCATGGCGTCGGCAGGCGTAATGTCCAGGTGGTCGCCGCCCGCGCGAAGGTAGGCGCGCTTAAAGAGTAAGAAGGTGTGGTGCAGGTACTCGACCTTTTTCTGCGGCCATTTTTCGATAAGGTTCTGACCGAGCATCTTCGCGAGCGTCTCGTAGCTTCCCTCGCGCGAGAACTCGATCTCGTATAGGGGGCAGACGCGCCAAAACGCGCAGAACTCGCCGTACAGGCGGCTTTCGACGGAATCCCATGTGCCGGGATAGAGACGGGTGACCCTAGCCGAAACCGTTGGAGCGTCCAGGAATTTGAGGACACTGACGCGCTTGTTGCCCTCTTGGACGTAAAACCGATGCATAAATTCGGTGACGATGATGGGGTCGCGATAGCCCTCGGTTACCTGGATGTCGTAGAGGTTGGACCACTTGCGGGCGAACTCGGTGCTAAACGGCAGCAAGGGCATAAAGTTGCATGAAAAGGCGGACTGACGGCCCTTAGTAACCGTACCGACGACCATTTCGAGTGGAATGTCCCTCAGGCCGACGTTTTCTCGCTGACCTAAGGGGAGCTGGGCGACCAAGCTATCGAGGTCCGTGAGGTACGGATGCGCGCTTTGACTAATGGCGCGTCGACGTCCTTGTTCGCCGCGCTTGCGTGCTTGACGATAGGCCTCTTCCATAGTTTTGCTCCCTTAGTCGTTTAAACAACTATATGAATCATGCTACCATCGTCTCGGCCGCTCGAAAAGGGGCAGCTCGTAAAGGGCGGCTGGGCCATTAAGAAATAAGGCTCTTCGGTGGTTTCTGTGGGAGAGATTCCGGCATAGGCCCAGCTCAGCGGGCGAAAACAACGATCTGGAACTGA
>CAJJZO010000092.1 GCA_905197585.1 uncultured Collinsella sp. | reverse complement strand
ATGCGAAGGCTCGCCGAGGCTCTGGGAGCCGAGCTTGGTTGCACGCGACCTGTCGTGGAGGCCGGCTGGTTGGAGTGTCGCCATCAGATTGGCCAGACCGGCGTATCGGTTTCGCCCAAGCTTCTCGTGAGTATCGGTGTTTCGGGCGCCATCCAGCATCTTGCCGGCATCGGTGGGGCAGAGTGCATTATCGCCATCAACGAGGACCCGGATGCCCCCATCTTTGGTGCTGCCCAGTACAAGGTTGTCGGCGATGCCGTCGAGGTCGTCGAGGAACTGCTGGCCCAGCTTGAGCGCTAGGCGCGCGCCAGCCAGTCGCGCATCTCGTCCTTAAGGCGGCTCCAAGTCGCCTGCGTGGCGGGGTCGGTAAAGGGCCGCGTAATGCCAAAGGGCGCGTCGAGCAGGCGGTAGATATCGCCCTGCTCGCGCGCCAGCGTGCGGCTCGCTGGATAGACGAGCTCAAACATAAAGCAGATGAGTCCCACCAGGTAGTCCGCCGGCTCGTTGCGCTCGTCGCGCGCGACGCACCGATGCTCGTCAAAGGCGGCAAGCGTCGGTACCGAGAAGCGACTGGCTAGAAACGCGTCCTCATCCACCTTGAGGATGGTATCGACGGTGCTGTCGGCGATGGTGCGCATAATGTCGATCTTGTCGCCATCGCGCACGATATCGCAGAAGCACCGTGTACGCTCGTCGAGTTGTGCCGGCAGGCGAAAGTCGCTGTGATAGGCGATGCTCGCTCGGATGAGCTCGTCATGCGCACCGGTTTCGATAAAGTCACGGATGTTTGTCGTGGCGGGTGCATCGGCGGGATTCTCGCCAAAGAGGACCTCGATGCCCAGCGCCGCATGACTCATGCTCTCGGCGTCCTTAAAGGTGTCCCAGCGTCTCAGCTGCTCAAAGCGGCCCATATCGTGTAGCAGGCCGCAAAGCCATGCCAGGTCAATATCTTCTGACGACCAGCCCTGCTCGCGCGCTACGGCATCGCATGCCTCGGCCACGTGGTACGTATGCTCGATTTTGAGCGCGATGCGTGGGTTGGTGGCGTCGTAGGCATCGGTGTAGCTTTTGAAGGCCGCGCGCGCCCGGTCTCGATCGATAGCTGTCATAATGACTTCCTAAAAAGTTGTGTCTTTCGATCCGGTGGCAATTGTAGGTGAACTCGGTTGCTGCCGGATGATGATTCTGCCGTGTCGCTACATGCGGCTCGGAGACCTTGTCAGGATGAGAAACGTATGGTGCTCAAAATCGTTAGAACCGTCTGGCCGGTGATGCTTACCTATGTTGCAATAGGCGCGCCGTGCGGAATGATCATGGGGCAGACGGGAATGGAGCCCTGGATGGTCTTTGCTCTAAGCAGTACGTTTGTGACGGGCAGCGGCCAGTTTATGATCTGCAACCTGTGGCTGGCGGGTGTGCCTGCAGCATCGATCGTCGCGAGCGTTGCCGCCATCTCCTCGCGTTTTGCGCTTTACTCGGCATCGATCGCACCGCATCTGAGGGGTGCCTCGAAGCGTCAGACGCTGGCTGTTGCCGCGACACTTACCGAGGAGGCATATGGCATCTCGCTTGCCAAGTTGGTTGAAGGGGAGGATTGGGGCCCGCGCGAGTCCTTTGTGCTCAACGTGATCCTCATCGCAACATGGGGCGTTTCGTGTACGATGGGCGCCATCGTCGGCGCCGTTGTCGATGTTCCCACCGCCATTGCAGCCTTTGTCTGCACCTCGCTCTTTATCTGCCTGCTCTTTTCGCAGCGGCTGTCGCGCGGTAACGTTGTCGCGGCGGTTTCGGGCGCGGTGTCCGTCGCCGTATGCAAGTTCTTGGGCCTCGCGAATATTGCCGTGCCGGCAAGCGTCGTGGTCGGCATTGCCATTGCGCTGGCGTGCGATGCTGTATTTGACGGAAGAGGTGCCCGCGATGCCCGCTAACGAGTTCTTGGTTCTGTGGCTGTCGTCGTGGGCTGCTATCGCGTTCTTTCGCATCGCGCCGGCGTTCGCCTTGCGCGGGCGGACCCTGTCGCCCCGCATTACCGAGGCCCTGGGCTATATCCCGCCCGCTGCCTTTGCCGCGCTGGTCGCCAACGACTTGGTGAACCCCGGCGCGTTCGACGCGGGACTCTGGCCTGCCTTGGTTCCCTGGATTGCGGCCACCGGCGTCGTGGCGGTGGCAATCAAGACAAAGTCGATGTTGTGGTGCTGCGTTTCGGGCATCGTGTTCTATATCGTTTTGAGCCTCGTATAGGAGCAGGACGCGTTATCGTCCCGGCCTAACGAATCGAATTTCTCACCGAGGCGGTCTGCTTCTTCTGGTACCATGGTCAAACTTTACTGTAGCAAAGCGTGACGTGGGCTTTTGTTCTGCGTCAGCGGAAATGGGGGTTTCATGGCACAGGAAGCGACCGCCAGCGAGCAAAAGAAATTCAAGGTACCGCGCATCCCGGGCGACATCATGATCTATCCGATGATCGTCGGCCTTTTGCTCAATACCTTCTGCCCGCAGGTCTTTGAGGTCGGCGGCTTCTTTACGGCTGCCTGCCGCGGCGGCTCCAACACCATCGTTGCCGCGATCTTGCTGTTCGTGGGCGCCGGCATCAGCTTTAAGTCCACGCCGGGCGCCATCAAGACCGGCATCGTCGTGCTGATTCCTAAGCTTGTAGTGGCAGCCGCGCTGGGTCTGGGCGTCGCGTACTTCTTTAACGATAACTTTTTAGGCCTGAGCTCGGTTTCCATCATCGGCGGCATTACGTTTTGCAACATGGCGCTCTATACGGGCATCATGGGCGAGTTCGGCGATGAGTCCGAGCAGGGCGCTGTCGGTATCCTGTTCTTTACGGCCGGCCCCGCCGTCACGATGATCATCCTTGGTGTTTCGGGTCTCGCCAACATCCCCGTCGGCACCATCATCGGATCCATCCTGCCGCTTGTTATCGGCATGGTCCTGGGCAACTTGTTCCCGTTTATCAAGAACCTGCTGGTTCCCGGCGCCAATCCCGCGATCGCTGTAATCGGATTTCAGCTCGGTGCGTCCATGAGCCTGTCGAGCTTTATCACCGGCGGTATCTCGGGCATCCTGCTGGGCCTCATCACCCTCTTTATCGTTGGCCCCATCACCTTTGCCTTCGAGCGCTTGTGCGGCGGCAACGGCAAGGCCGCCGTTGCTTGCTCCACCATCGCCGGCACGGCTATGACCACGCCGGTTGCCCTTGCCGAGGTCGCGCCACGCTATGCCGAGCTTGCGCCCACCGCGTATGCGCAGATCGCCACCGCCGTCATCATCACGGCAATCATGGCCCCGATTCTGACCGGGTGGGTCGATAATAAGTTCGGCCCCGGCGAAGAGGATCTGCCGGGCGAAGGCGTCGCGGCTATTGAGGAGGCCGGCGCGACCGACATCGACGGCGAGTAATCGTCGACGCGAGTCAATCTAGCCGGCGTGTGCAATTCGCGCCGTGTGGGCGCCCGAACGGTGGCTGTTCTGCAGTGACGTTCGGGCGCTCTGCTATGATTCCCTTTACCCCTGCGGAGAAAGGGGTGTTTGGCTCCTGGGCGCGACTCGGGCGATTCTGGCCACTTGGATATTGAAGGGAGGGCGTCTAGTGATTAAGGCACTCAAGATCGAGATATTCCTGCTGTGCATGATTATTCTTATCGGGCTTGCCGTACGAAGCCGTCGCTCCCTGTTCTCGAGCACCCAGCAGCTTTTGTTTAGCATGCTGGGCTACACGTCTGCTGCCTACATTTTCTTCGATATGATCTGGACGCTCTCGGACGGCGTAAGCACTCCTGTAGGCATCACGGCCAACTGGATTTCCAACGCGGTCTCGTTTTCGCTGTTCGCCATCGCGTGCCTCATTTGGTTTTTCTATTCCGAGACGATGCAGGGCTCACGGCTCCTGACCACGCCCTACAGGGTGGTACTTTTAACGTTGCCAACAGCATTGGTGGTCGTGCTGGCATTTACCAGCTACTGGACGCACGCTATGTTCTATATCGATGCACAGGGCGTATATCGTCGCGGAGCGCTTTATATGATTCAGCCTATCGTTAGCTACTGCTACGTCATATATACGTCCTTGCATGCCTTTATTCAGGCTCGAAAAGTCGAAAGCCTGCAAAAGAAGGCCATTTATCGCACCCTCGCCTTTTTTGCGGTTCCCGCTCTGGTGGGCGGTACCTTCCAGGTTTTGTTTTCGGTACCGGGCCTTTGCTTCGGTATAACGCTGAGCATCCTGCTGCTCTATATCGTCTATCAGGAGCAACTGATCTCGACTGACCCGTTGACTGGACTCAACAACCGCAACCGTTTTGAGACCTATATGCTGTCGCTCTTTTCAAATGTGGATCAGGCCGAAGATGTATATCTGCTTATGATGGACGCCGACGGCTTTAAGCAGATTAACGATCGCTATGGACATGTGGAGGGCGACCACGCTCTTCAGGTTGTTGCGACGGCGCTCAAGGATGTCTGCTCGCCGGCTGGTGGCTTTATCGCACGTTATGGTGGCGATGAGTTTGTGGTGCTCCAAAAGGCAGCGGCGGAACAGGGCATCATAGACCTGTGTTCGGCGATTGACGACGAGCTCGCTCGTGCCGAGGTGCCGTATGCATTGCGGATGTCCATCGGTTACGCGCGGGTCGGCGATAGTGTTGATACCTGGCAAGACTTACTTCGCGCCGCCGATGCGGAGCTCTATCGCGTCAAGGGCGAGAAGAAGAAAGCCGGCGTTCAGGTACGCTAGAAAAATAGGGGCGCACGACCGTATTGATGGTCGTGCGCCCCTTTTGCGTTGGCGGGATTAGTAGCGGCTGTCGAAGATGTGCCTCGTCTTTTTCTCGGAACGAGGCAGTTCGCTAGGCCTTTTTGGGCTTATTTACGATGATGATGCCGCCGCAAACCAACAGCAGGGCAACGATGACAGTAGCGGGGCTCGTGCCGGCGCCCTCGCCGAGCAGCAGCGCGCTCAGCAAAACGCCAAAGACCGGGTTCATAAACCCAAAGACCGAGACGCGGCTGACGGGGTTGACGGCAAGCAGGCGCGACCACAGCGAGTAGGCGACCGCGGAGATGAGCGCCATGTAGATGATGAGCGCGATGGCGGGGGCAATCGCCGTGGGGGAGAGCGCGCCGCCCATCAAAAAGCCGATGGCGGTGAGGACCAGGCCGCCGACCAAGAACTGCCACCCGGCAAGCAAGACGCCGTCATGCTCGCGCGAGAAGATGCCAATGAGGCAGGTCGACAGGGCGCCCGCAACAGTGGAAGCCAAGATAAATCCCTCGCCGTCGAGCGTAAAGCCAAAGGTGCCGTCCGCGCCCGAAAGGTTGACGAGCGCGACACCGGCAAAGCCCAACACACAGCCGAGCACCTTGGCCGTATTGAGCTTCTCGGTATGAAACGCCAGGGCGGCAAAGAGGATTGCGAGGAAGTTAGCGCTGGCCTCGATGATGGAACTCGACATAGCGCTTGCACGGGAGAGACCGAGGTAGAAAAAGAAGTACTGGCCGATAGTCTGGAAGAGCGACAGGATGCAGATGGGCTTGATATCGCGAGCCTGCGGAACGAGTGGGCGGCGCTGTGCCGTGGTCATGCCAACGATAACCAGGGCGCCGGCAAGCGTAAAGCGTAAACCTGCAAAGAGCAGCTGCGAAGCGCTATCGTGCGCTGGGATGCCAAAGAGCGCGTAGCCGATCTTGATGCAGGGAAAGGCCGATCCCCAGAGTGCACAGCAAACAAGACAGTCCAGGATGAGTCCGGGCAGGGTGGCGAGATACGGCTTGCGGCTTTCCATGATGTCCTTCTCCTATACGCGCAAAGCAAAAAAGAACCCGCCACCGGGGGTGCCGGTGGCGGGTGTTGTTACCCGAGGGGATTGTACCCGATGGGAAAGGTTTAAGCGAAGTAGGCCACGCCGCTCTCAAAGATCGGCATGAACTTATCGCCGGGGACATGCTCGGGCACGTTGCGGTACAGGTTGTCGCCGCGACGCTCGGCATGGCCCATCTTGCCCAGGGCGCGGCCGTCGGGGCTCGTGATGCCCTCGATGGCGAGTGCGGAGCCGTTGGGGTTGACGGAGAGATCCATGCTGGGCTTGCCGTTCTCGCCCACGTACTGCGTGGCGACCTGGCCGTTGGCGATCAGCTGGGCGAGCACTTCGTCATTGGCGACAAAGCGGCCCTCGCCGTGGCTGATGGCGACGGTGTAGGGGTCGTCCAGGCTGCACTGCGACAGCCACGGGGACAAGTTGGACGAGATGCGGGTGCGCACCAGACGGCTCTGGTGGCGACCGATGGTGTTGAACGTCAACGTGGGCGCATCGGGCGTGGCGTCGACGATGTCGCCGTAGGGCACCAGGCCGAGCTTGACCAGGGCCTGGAAGCCGTTGCAGATGCCCAGCATCAGGCCGTCGCGGGCCTTGAGCAGGTCGCGGACTGCCTCGGTGACCTCGGGAGCGCGGAAGAACGCCGTGATGAACTTGGCGGAGCCGTCGGGCTCGTCGCCGCCCGAGAAGCCGCCGGGGATCATGACGATCTGGCTTGCACGGATGCGGCGGGCAAGCTCGTGGGTGCTCTCGGCGACGGCCTCGGGCGTGAGGTTGTTGATCACGAAGGTGTCGGCCTCGGCACCGGCGGCACGGAAGGCGCGGGCGCTGTCGTACTCGCAGTTGTTGCCGGGGAACACGGGGATGATCACGCGCGGGCGGGCGATCTTGGCGCCGCCGTACACGTGGATGTCCTTGGCGCGGAAGTCGATGGTCTCGACCTCGGGGGTCTCGTCGGCACTGCGGTAGGCAAAGACGCCCTCGATGCCGCTCTCCCAGGCCTCCTGGAGCTCGGAGAGCTCGATGACTTCGGAGCCGGTGTCGATGACATAGCCCTCGACGGTGGTGCCCAGGGGCTCGACGACAACGCCGTCGGCGACCTCGGGCAGCTCGGCATCCTCGGCGAGCTCGACGATAAAGCTGCCGTAGAGCGGGGTGAAGAGGCTCTCCACGTCTACATCCTCGGCAAGCTCGATACCGATCTGGTTACCGACGCACATCTTAAAGAGGCTCTCGGCGCCGCAGCCGTAGCCGGGCGTGGAGATGGCCAGGGCGTTGCCGGTAGCAGTGAGCGCCTCGACGGCGTCAAACGCGGCGAGCAGCTGCTGAGCGTCGGGACGGTAGTCCTCGCCATAGGTGGCGGGGGCGATGCGGACGACGC
>CAJJZO010000091.1 GCA_905197585.1 uncultured Collinsella sp. | reverse complement strand
CCAAACCAGCTCAGAACCTATATCGATACAGAACGGCCCCCGACCGGAGGGGCCGGATATAAGGTTCATCGCGAGTTCCGCACGCAAAGAAGGCCACTTAATGTGGCCTTCGTCTTGCGCAGGACTGTAGAGCAGGAAACCTTATATCCGGCCCCTCCGGTCGGGGACCACACCCATACGACTACAGCGTCATGTTTGGATCGGCGTCGACATCGAACGGCGAGATTTCACCTCGGTCGAATTTACGGCGGGCGACCTCCGCGATCATGGCTGCGTTATCGGTACAGGCAGACAAGGGCGGCACCGTTACGCGAATCCCCTGACGCCCAAGCTTCTTGATCATCATCTCGCGCAGATGCGGGTTGGCCGAGACGCCGCCACCGATGCAGTATTCCTTGCATCCGGTAGCGTGCAATGCGTTTTTGGCCTTCTTGTACTGCACGTCAAAGACAGCTGCCTCAAACGAAGCTGCCAGATCGGGCAGGTGAATCGTGCGCCCGGCCTTGGTCTCCTGTTCAATGTAGAGCGTCACAGCGGTTTTAAGGCCCGAAAGCGAGAAGCGATAGTCTCCTCTGCTGTTAAGCGCACGGGGGAAATCGATCGCCTTGGGGTTGCCCGTCTCGGCCAGCTTGGAAATGATGGGGCCACCGGGATAGCCCAGACCCAATGCCTTGGCTACCTTGTCGAAGGCCTCGCCCACAGCGTCGTCGAGCGTCTCACCGAGCACCTCGTAGTCGCCCCACGCCTTCACGTGCACGAGCATGGTGTGCCCGCCCGAGACAAGCGTGAAGATGAACGGCGGCTTGAGGTCGGGCTGCGCCAGCAAGTTGGCAAACAGGTGCCCCTCCAGATGGTTGACGCATACGAGCGGCTTACCGGCAGCGTAGGCAAAGCCTTTGGCAAAGGCAACGCCCACCACGAGGGCGCCCACCAGGCCCGGACCCTGTGTCACGCCCACGGCGGCAAGCTCGCTGGGGGCAATGGCTCCACCCTCAAGACCAAGCGATGCTGCGGCATCCTCGAGCGCCGCATCCACGACACTCACAATCACCTCGACGTGTTTGCGCGAGGCGATCTCGGGCACCACGCCGCCAAAGCGGGCGTGAAAATCAATCTGCGTCGACACCTGGTTGGCCAGCATATTGCCATCCGCATCGATAATCGCCACGGCCGTCTCGTCGCAGGAACTCTCGATAGCGAGCACTAGGCGGCGGCGCTCAATTTCGGCACGCTCCCCCTCGGAGCGCCCAGGAGCAGGCAGCGGCCACACGCGCTGCTCTGCCGCCGTCGGCTCGGGCGAAGCATTGTCGACCGGAAGCACCAGGGGCAGCGGGGCCGTCATGACGATGGCGTCCTTGCCGGCACCATAGTAGCCGCGGCGACGGCCAGCCTCGGTAAAGCCCAGAGCGTTATAAAGCGCAATCGCTCCCTCGTTGCCGTCCTCGACCTCGAGCGAAGCCGTGGTGCAGCCGAGCATCTGGGCATCATAGCTCACATGCGACAGCAGCTTGCGGGCAATGCCCTCACGGCGATGTGCCGGGTCGACGGCGACATCCAGAATCTGCACATCACCGTCCACGACCATACCGCCGGCAAGGCCCAGTAGCTTGCCGTCGTCGTGTGCCACCCACCAACTACGCGGCGCAGCGACGTCCTCGCCCAGTTCGGACAGGAACATACCCGGCGTCCACGCCTCGTGTCCGGCACCTTCAAAGCAGGCAGCCTCCAGCGCGCTCGCGCCCTCGGCATCCGCCGCGCCCATGGGACGGAACTGCAGATGACGACCGGCGAGCTCATCGGCAACGCCCGTAATTCCGCTCTGCGCACTCTCGGCAAGACCAAGACGCTTGCGCTCGTTTTCCTCGGCATCCGAAAGGCGCGTGTAAATCGGCAGGACGCGAGCCGGATCGCCGTCACCCGCAGCGTGCGCGAGCAGCAAGCCCTCGCCCGAAGGCCACCACAGGTCGCGCTCCACGCAGCGGGCGGTCTCGTCCTCACCCAGCAGCTTGCCATAGCGCACGAGACCGTCACCGGTCAGCTGAACCTGGTCCCAGTCCGCTGCTTGGCGCCACTCATCGAGCGCCACGGCGGCCTTGACCACGTGTTCGCGCTCAAATTGACGCTCGGGGCCCTCATCGACCAGCATATACAGCGCCGGATATACCTCACCGCGCATAGCATCGGCCAAGATACCAAGCTTGCCGCGCACGCCAGCCTTCCACGCCGTCCAAGCGCAAGCGTCGAGCGTCGACACGCCCAGCAGCGGAACATTGGCACCACGCGCGAGGCCCTTGGCAGTGGAGATGCCGATGCGCACACCCGTAAAGGACCCCGGGCCGCGGCCGACCACATAGCAACCAACATCGCTGCGATCCAGACCGGCTTGAGCCAGCACGCCATCAACGGTATTCACGAGCTCAACGTTGGCGTGACGGCGACACATGTGGTCGCCACTCACGAGCTTCGTCTCGCCCGTCTGCCCATCAATCCAGCTTGCCGCGCAGGCAAGCATGTCGGTCGAGGTATCGAGCGCCACCACCAGCGCGTTGTCGTTATGCAAGCTCATCTTGTACAGCCTTATCAATCAAATGGGAAAGCTCCATTGCGCGGTCACCGTGCGCCTCAAGCGTTATCGTTCGCACATCGCTGTCGCCCTCATCACGCTTGAGCGTCACCGAAAGATACTCATCCGTCAGCTCGTCCTGGAATTGTTCGCCCCATTCCAGCAGGCAAGCACCCTCATAGCCCAGCACATCGAAAATGCCCGTATCCTCGAGCTCGTAGGCATGCTCCAGGCGGTATAGATCAAAGTGAAACAGCGGAATACGACCTTGATCGTGAACGGCCATGAGCGCAAACGTAGGACTCGTAACCATATGCCCATCGCCCAGCCCGCGCGAGACGCCCTTGGTAAAGTGAGTTTTGCCCACTCCCAGGCCACCGGTCAGGATAAGCACATCGCCGTCCTCAAGGCACGGTGCAATTAGCTCGCCAAAGTACTCCGTATCGGCAGCGCAAGTCGTTTTGTAAGTACCTACCCCCAGGCGCTCCAGGGACATATATGCTCCTTATTATTCCGAGGCGTCCTCTGGTGCGGGATGTCGCTCCAGATAATCGCCCAGCATCTTAAAGTCTTCCTCCAGCAGCTCCTGCCACGCCGGATTGCGCAGCGCTGCTGCCGGATGAAAAGTGGGCATTACTACAAAATGCCCCATCTGGTGGAACCTGCCGCGCAGCTTAGTAATGCCAATCTCGGTCTTAAGCACAAAGTGCGTCGCGGGGTTGCCGAGCGTCACGATAATATCAGGCCAGATGCTTCGAATCTGCTCACGCAAAAACGGCGAGCAAGCCAGCACTTCCTCGGGACGCGGATTGCGGTTTCCCGGCGGGCGGCACTTAAGCACGTTGGCAATGTAGACGTCTTCGCGTTTGAGCCCCGCCAGCGACAAAATGCCGTTGAGGTCCTCGCCTGCCGCCCCCACAAAGGGCTCGCCCTGCAAATCCTCATTGCGACCCGGCGCCTCACCAATAAACATCACGCGAGCGCGGGGGTTTCCCACGCCAAACACGATATTGTGACGCGACTGGTAGAGCTGGCAGAGGTGACAATCGCCCAGAACGGCCTCAATTTCCTCGAGTGCGACCTCACGTGGTGCCTGATGGGTATGGCCGGGGATGTGCATGACGCCCATAGCGGCTCCTACACGTAGACCTTGTCGAGACGCATGCCAAAGCCGCAGGCGACCTCGTAGTTAATCGTTCCGCGCAGTCGGGCCATCTCGTCCATAGTGATCTCGGCATCGCCATCGCGGCCGACAATGATCATCTCGTCACCATACTCGGCCTCGGGAATCTCGTGTGCCGGGTTGGACTGAATGGCGACCATAAACTGGTCCATGCAGATATTGCCAACCTGATGCACGCGCTCGCCGCGATACAGCACATCCATACGATTGGAAAGCGTACGCGATAGGCCATCGGCATAACCGATCGGCAGCGTGCAGATCTGAACGCGCGTACGCGGTACGCGGTAGGTAAAACCGTAGCCCACGCCCTCACCCATCGCAGGGTGTGCCACGCGCGTCACACGCGCATGGACGCTCATAACGGGATCAAGCTGCATCACGCGGCCACTCGGCTCGCACGGCTGCATGCCATACAAGCCAACGCCGGCGCGGATCATATCAAAATGCATCGAGGGGTCGAGCATCGAGGACGGCGTGTTGGCGCAGTGCACGATACCGCACTCAAAACCCGCATCCTTAATGGCCTGAACGGCCTCGGTAAAGCGCTGACACTGCAGCTTGTAGTCCCAGCCCGAAGGTTCATCGGCCGTGGCGAAGTGCGTAAATACGCCGTCGCACTGAATACCGCGATGGAAATTTATACCGCGGACAAAGTCGAGCACCTGCGTGTAGTGAACGCCGATACGATTCATGCCCGTCTCGATGGCGAGATGATACTTGCCCACTTTGCCCGCCGCGACGGCACATTCGCCATACGCAAGAGCAAAGTCAGACGTATAGACCGAGGGCATGATATCAAACTCGAGCAACGTCGGAATGGCCTCGATAGGCGGCTCGCTTAGGATGAGGATGGGTTTCGTAATCCCGCCCTGTCGGAGCTCAACGCCCTCGTTAACCGTCGCCACGGCAAACATGTCGGCACCGGCCGAATACATGATCTTGGCGCACTCAACAGCTCCATGACCATAAGCATCGGCCTTGACCACGCAGCACAGGCGCTGACGTGGATTCAGCAAGTTCTTATAGGCCCTCGTGTTGCGACGGAGCGCCCCGCGGTCGATCTCGACCCAGGACCAGCGCGTCAAATCGGCTTTATTCATGATTAGTCATCCGACCCTTCGTCCATGATTCCCAGATCTTCGAGCGCATCCTTTGCCGCCAGTTCCATGGCAGGACCGATCAAGTCGATAAGATCGGTCGCGATGACGCTCTTCTCACCATACTCCGTCGCCGCGGCAAAACCGGCGTAGCTGTGAAGTGCGACGGCGTACGAATACAGCAACTCCCAACGATCCATCTCGTCGCGCATGGTGGCAAGCGTGCCGGCCAAAATACCCGCGAGAACATCACCCGAACCGGCAGTTGCCAGAGAAGCCGGACCCGAGAGCGGCAGCAGCACACGCTCAACGCCACAGATAGCCGTCGTCGGCCCCTTGGCAATGACCACCAGATTGTCGGAGCCTGCAGCCCAGACAACCTTCTGCGCGGCCGCAATCGCGGTACCAAGGTCGTTCACCTCGTCACCGGCAACCAGACGCGAAAGCTCACGATAGTGCGGCGTCATAACCAACGGCTGCTCGCGACGATACATCTCGGGATTACTATCAATACCGTCAATGGCAATCTTAGCAAGGCAGTTGAGTGCATCGGCGTCCAAAATAAGCGGCACATCAAGCTCGAGCAAGCCCGAAACCACCTGCATAGCGCCGGCAGATGTCGTCATACCGGGACCGCACAGTACACAGCTGTACTTCTTTGCAATCTCGCACACAGTCATGCGCGCAGCGGCGCCAAAGGAGCCGCGGGAATCAGACGGAATAGCAAAGACGGGAATCGAAGGAAGTGCCATGCGAATAAGATTGGCGCAGGCGTCAGGAGCCGCGACTGCCACGTAACCAGCACCCGCGCGAGCTGCAGACTTGGCCGCCATAATGGCAGCACCAGGATATTGCGCAGATCCGGCGACAATAAGCACAGAGCCACGGGAATACTTATCGATATTCGTAGGTAGTGGAGCAAAGTAATCAACTAAGTCACCGGGCTCGACAATCTCGGCGGCGTGGTCGACATCATCGATGACCTCGTCAAGACGGTCGTAAAGATTGCCGCAGATCAAATCGCCAGCATACTCAGGGCCATCAGCGCTATACAGACCAATCTTGGGCGCAATCATCGTCACCGTATGCTCGGCACGAATGCAGTCGTCATCGACAACGCCCGTCTCGGCATTCAGGCCCGAGGGGACATCAATGGATACGACACAATCGGCGCATTCATTGACCGTAGGAATCCAGATGGAGAACGGCGCACGCAGATTCCCGTGGAAACCGGTACCAAAAATGGCATCAACAACAACATCGGCCTTATCGATCAAAACCTCGAGTTCGTCACGCGAGGGGCCGACACAAACGTGCACATCGCGGCCGGCAGTACGACGAGCAACATGACGTGCCAGAGCAGCAGGAATCTCATCCGGCTCAACCGGAGAAACGATATCGACGTCCACACCCTTATGGCTCAGAATATCGGCGGCAACCCAACCGTCGCCGCCATTATTACCAAAACCGACCAGAACGAGAACCCGATCGGGATTGAGCTTCAAGACCTCGTTGGCGGCAAACTCACCCGCTAGCTCCATAAGCTCGGCCTTCGAAGTCCCTTCGCGTTCGATGATGTCCTCGAGACGAACGACTTCTTCGGTACTCAAAACCGGTTTCATCTATGCTCCTAGCGTATCTTGCGAAGCATCGCCCAGGTGCTCCGTCAATGCTGAATTCTGCAGCTGCTCAAGCTCATCTAAAACAGAGCGAGCCTCTTTAAATGTCTGCGCTACGCGTTTCTTGGTGCTCACCTTTTCCTCTTTTGGCTTAGGCCGAGCATCTTCGGTAATCGCGATGGCATTCGCAACGGCTAAGTCTCCTGTAAGCGTAATGGAAAGAGCGACCTCAACAACACCCAGCTCATGAGCGATCTCGAGAGCACGGCCCGAAAGCAGCGCCTTCGGTTTGCCGAGTTTATCACGCGTAACCGAAACATCCTTGCGACCCACGCCTTGACTAAAACCCGTGCCGAGAGCTTTAAGTACCGCCTCGCGCGAAGCAAAGCGGCTCGCATAGTGAGCAGCGGGACGCGATGATGCATCGCAATACGCACGCTCTTCTTCGGTAAACACACGACAAGCAAACGACGGCGTCTTTTCAAGAATAGATTTCATGCGGGAAATCTCGACGATATCAACGCCGATACCAGCTTCAGCCATGTTCACCTCCATATCGCACAGACTAAGTTATTGTAGCCCGTTCACAGAAGATGCGACAAACGAGGGTTATAAAACACAGCTACTATGTGAGACAAAAGCCCGCAAACGCAAAAAAGGGGGAGGCCGCGAGGCCTCCCCCTTCTCAGTTCAAGCGTACGGCTCGGTGCCGTCCACCGGTCAGCGGCGCCCTGGCCTCCCACGGGCTGACCCCGCAGTACTCTCGGCGCGATGG
>CAJJZO010000090.1 GCA_905197585.1 uncultured Collinsella sp. | reverse complement strand
GATGTGGAGCGCACCGCCGATGGTGGTCGAGGGGCGAACGCGCACGCCGAGCGAGCACATCACGTGGCGGTACTTTTGCACGAGCGAACGCGGCAGACGGAACTCGGGGATACCGTACTCCAGCACGCCGCCGATCTCGGGCCGCTGCTCAAAAACAGTGACGGCGCAACCCAGCTGCGCCATCTTAATTGCCACGGTAATGCCGGCTGGGCCTGAGCCGACCACGGCGACCTGCTTGCCGCGCGACGGCGCGGGTCTCCACTCTTTGCGGTCCAAATACGCCGTGGAGATATAGTTCTCGATGCTCGAAAAATGCACGGGCGCGCCCTTGCGGCCCTGAATGCAAGCGCCCTCGCACTGGCCCGAATGATTGCACACCATGGAGCAGACCGCGCTCATGGGATTATTCTGGAACAGTAGCTCGCCCGCCTCTTGCAGACGGCGCTGCTTAAAGAGGTCGATAACCTGCGGAATGGGCGTCTGCACCGGACAGCCCTTTATTTGACAGAACGCCTTTTTGCAGCCCAGACAGCGATTTGCTTCCTCAACGATGTGGATAGCCACGCAATTCCCCTCTATCGACCTGGACGAAATCGGCTTCTTAAACCAATTTGCCCGAATTTATAACCATAGATACGTCAACAGTGCGGAAAAGGCCACCGAAAAGCATCTCACAAACGCGCAGTAGCAACCCTTCCCTCGCACGGAGCCACTGTGCAGCCCCGTCATCGAGATCAAAAGATTCGCCACCCCTACGAATGGCGAATCTCTCTACAGGCAGACGCCGTCTTTCCAGATACTGATCTCGTGGCAGCCGCGGCGCTCGGCACTCGTTAGCTTACCGCTCGCTGTATCCAGTACCAGCTGATACAGGTCGCGGGCAGCCTCGTCGAGTGTGCGTTCGCCTGTGGCAATCACGCCGGCGTTAAAGTCCATCCAGTTGGCCTTGTGGTCGCACAGACGCTGATTGGTGAACACCTTGAGGGTGGGCGCCGGTGCACCAAACGGCGTGCCGCGTCCAGTCGAGAACAGAATCACGTGACAGCCAGCAGCCGTCAACGCCGTGGTGGATACCATGTCGTTGCCCGGGCCGCACAGCATGTTCAGGCCATGCTTGGTGACCTGACCGGCATACGGCAGCACGTCGACGATGGGTGCGGAGCCGCCCTTTTGCACGCAGCCGCAACTCTTGTCCTCGAGCGTGGTGATGCCACCGTCCTTGTTACCGGGACTCGGGTTCTCGTAGACCACCTCACCATGGCTAATAAAGTAATCCTTAAAACCGTTAAGCATGTCAGAGGCAGCGTTAAAGACCTGCTCGTTCTCGCAGCGATCGAGCAGGATGCTCTCCGCGCCAAACATCTCGGGCACCTCGGTAAGCACCGACGTGCCGCCACGGGCGACGACCATATCGCTCACGCGACCGATCGTGGGGTTGGCGGTAATGCCCGAAAGACCGTCAGAGCCGCCGCACTTAAGACCAATAACCAGCTCTGAGGCCGGAATGGGCTCACGCTTGGCCTGCTTGGCCAGGTCAGCCAGCTCGGACAGAATCTTGTGGCCCTCGATTTGCTCGTCGGCTACATCCTGGCAGGTGAGAAAACGAACGCGCTCGTGATCGAAGTCACCGAGCTCGTCGAGCACCTGCTGATGCGTGCAGTTCTCGCAACCGAGCGACAAGAACAGCACGCCCGCGGCGTTTGCGTGACGCGACAGCGCCACCAGCAGACGACGGGTCTGGGCATGGTCGGCGCCGGTCTGTGAGCAACCGAACGGATGCGGGAAGTAATAGACGCCCTCCAACGAGCCCTCGACCAGGCCCTGAGCCTGCTCGCACATGGCACGAGCGACCTCGTTGACGCAACCGACGGTGGGAATGATCCAAAGCTCATTGCGCGTGGCGGCACGACCGTCGGCACGGCGGAAGCCCATAAAGGTCTCGGCCTCGACCGGCTCAACGACCGGATGTGTCGGATTGTAGGCGTACTCGATCTCACCCGAGAGGTTGGTCTTCACGTTGTGCGTGTGCAGCCACTGGCCGGGCTGAATGTCCTTCGTCACGTGGCCGATGGGAAGACCGTACTTGATGACATCCTCACCGGCTGCAATGGCGCGCACGGCCATCTTGTGACCCTGCGGGATATTCTCCGCGGCAACGACCTCGCCCACGCCGGGAACCTCGACGGCAGCACCCTTGGCGAGCGGCGACAGCGCAACGATGACGTTGTCGGCCGGATTGATCTGGATAGTGTTCATTACAAAGAGTCCTAACCCTACAGGTTGAGCAGAAGTCGAGTGACGCCCGCCAGTTTCCCGGCGGGCGTACAGAAGGATTTAGGCCTGAGCGTTCGCGAACGCCTGCTTGACGCCCTCGGAGCGCACGACGGCGAGAGCGTTGACGACAAACTCCTCCAGGCCGGCGATCTGCGTAAGATCCTCGCCCCACATTTGCTCGTTGGAGAGCACATCGTGCACCAGCTCGGCGTCGTCGGCGCCGGCGTGAGCAGCATAGAAGTCGAGCACAAAGGCGTCGTCCTGAGCGGTGTACTCGGTGCCGTCGGAGCGACGCAGGTGCAGGCCGTCGCCCTCGCGGGACACGAGCTCCTGCGTGTAGAAGGAGATGAGCGTGGCCAGGCTCGTCGCCAGGCACTTGGGCAGGTTGCCGGTCTCGGCAGCGTAGTCCTTGAGCGTAGGCAGGTCGCGGGCACGCCACTTAGCCGTGGAGTTGAGGCAGATGGAGAGCAGCGCGTGGTCGATAAACGGGTTGTCGAAGCGGTTCTCAACAGCGGCGGCAAAGGCCTTGCAGTCCTCGACATCCAGGTCGGCGGCAAGCGTCGGAATGACCTCGTCGTAGAGCATAGTGTTCATGAAGCCGCGGACGGTCTCGTCGTGCATGCAATCGCGCACGATATCAAAGCCGGCAACCCAGGAACCCGGGACAAAGGCGGTGTGGGCGCCGTTGAGGATGCGGACCTTGCGCTTCTTGTACGGGGTGACGTCGGGGGTCACAAAGACACCCGGCAGACCGGCCTTCACGAAGGGCAGACGCTCCTTGAGCGATTCGTCACCCTGGATGCCCCACATCTGGAAGGGCTCACGCACGGCCAAGAACGGATCTTCATAGCCCAAGCGCTCGGCCACGGCAGCGGCCTCCTTGGGATCGCGGATGCGACCCGGAACGATGGTGTCGACGAGCGTGGTGCAGACGGTGCAGTCGTTGGCCATCCACTGCGAAAACTCGTCCTCCCAGCCCCAGTCGCTCACGTACTGGTTCATGATGCGCAGCAGCTCCTCGCCGTTATGGTCGATGAGCTCGCAGGCGAGCACGATGACGCCCTGCTTGCCGGCAGCCCAGCGGGCATGGAGCACCTGGGCAAGCTTGGCAGGGAAGCTCGCGGGGGGCATGTCGTCGGCCTTGCAGGACGGATCGTAGGCGATACCGGCCTCGGTGGTGTTGGAGACGATAATCTCCAGGTCGTCGGAAACGGCGACCTCCATCATGGCACGGTAGTCAGCCTCGCGATACGGATTGAGGCAACGGCTGCAGGCGCTGATCACGCGGGAATCGTCAACCGTGTCACCGTTCTCCTTGCCGCGCACCAGTACGGTGTACAGGCCATCCTGGGCATTGATACCATCGGCGAAATCGAAGGCACCGCTGATGGGCTGCACCATGACGACCTTGCCGTTCCAACCGGTGGCCTCGTTGCCCATATCGAAGAAACGATCGACGAAGGCGCGCAGGAAATTGCCCTCGCCAAACTGCAGGACCTTCTCGGGGGCGTCCTTGGGCAGCACGTAGCCCTCGTAGCCGATCTTCTCGAGCGTCTCGTAGCTGATGTTATTCATAGAGGTTTTCCTCTCAACTCAAGTCCCGGTACGGCATCGCCGCACCGGGTTGCATTCATGATTGTTTAAACAGCGGGACTATTTATCGATCGTCTCGATAGTGCTCTCGCCGATCTTGCCGCGCTCCCAGCGACCATTCGACAGGTCGTTGGAAATGGAATTGAACTTCTTCTCGGTAATGTCGTAGAGAGCGAAGATGATCAAGGCTGCCACCAGAAGGGCGCAAGCGGGATAAATCGTCAGAGCGCCCTTGATGCCAAGCAGCGTGGCGGCCGTCTGGGGCTTATTTGCCACATATCCGGTAAGGGCAAGGATGCCGCCGGAAATGATCGCGGCAAGGGATTGCGCAAGCTTACGAGAAAAGTTGAACGCGGCGTAGGTCGTACCCTCCTTGCGGATTCCCGTGTGCCATTCACCGTAATCGATAACATCGGAAACCAGGTTCCAGGTGATACCGTTGGGGATGGCAAGCGCGACGTAGCCGATGGTGACGAAGATGATGAACGTCACGGTATTGGTCGGCAGGATGAAGTTGAGGCCGTTTGCCACAGCGCCGACGATAAAGCAGGCGACGCACGTGCGCTTCTTACCGAAATGCTTGACGAGCGTCGGGATGGCGAGAATGGCGACAACCGACGTTCCGATCATGATGCCGTTGACAACGGGCTGCAACGCGATGTTACCCAGGTTGTACTGGCAGAAATACACCATCATGGTGTTGTTGGTGTTCATGGCCGAAATGGTAAACAGCGTAAGCAGGATAACTGCTCCCAGGTTCTTGTTGGTGAAAACGACCTTGAAATACGTGCTGAATGCGCTCGACTTCTTGCCGGCCTTTCCCGCAGCCTTCTCCTCGGCCTGTCGATCGATACGGATATGCTCGCGCGTTCCCAAAAAGCAGATGGCGAATCCGGCGATGCCGCACAGTCCCATGACGACAGCTGCAATCGTATAGCCGTGCGGATTGCCGTCGAGCGTGTCGCCACCCGCAAAGAACAGGACCAATGGGATGAACGCTACGCCCGTGATGAGCTGTGCGCAAAGCGAACCGGCCTGGCGCGTTGACGCCATGTGCGCGCGGTCATCGACGTCACGCGTCATTACCGTGGCCAGAGATCCGTACGGCACGTTGGTGAAGCTGTATACGACGCCCCAGATCATGTAAGTTATCAGCGCATAGGCAATTTTACCTGCCATGGGAATATCGGGCGCAGTGGAGGTCACCACGGTTAGAACGGCAAGGATCACGGCCGAAACCATCATGACCGGACGAAACCGACCGTGCTTGCCAATCTTCTTTCTACCGTCGACGAATGCACCGGCAATCGGGTCCATGAACGCATCGAAAATCTTGGTGACGGCGAAAATCAGGCTCACTACGCCCGGCGAAATCAGACAGATGTCAGTGTAGAACTTGGTCAGATAGGCTTGACCAAGATCGAACATGAATCCATTGCCCAAATCGCCAAAGCCATAGCAGATTTTCTCACGCCAGCTCAGCTTGATATCCTGCGAGCTCTGCATAGATCTCGAATCCGCCTGAGCAGACACGATCTGCTCGTTTTTCTGTTGCCCTGTTCCCATATGGTCCCTCCCCTTTGCAACCGATTTCACCAATCGGAGCACATACAGATCTATGCCTCGACGGTGCCCAAATCGAAGCCAAAGTAGCGAACGGAATTGTTGTAGCTGATATCGCGCACGATGGTGCCCAGCAGCTCCATGTCGGCCGGATACTTGCCCTGCTCAACCCACTCGCCGATCACGCTGCACAGCACGCGACGGAAATACTCGTGGCGCGGATAGGACAGAAAGGAGCGGGAGTCGGTGAGCATGCCGACAAAGTTGCCCAGGACGCCCTCGTTGGCCAGAGCCGTGAGCTGCTCGCGCATACCGACCTCGTTGTCGTTGAACCACCAGGCAGAGCCGTTCTGAATCTTGCCAGCGGTCGGGGCCTCCTGGAAGCAACCCATGACGGTATCGATCATGGTGTTGTCGATGGGGTTCAAGCTGTACAGGATGGTCTTGGGCAAGCCGCAGGTCTCCTGGATGGAGTTGAGGAAATCGGCGAGCTGGTCGGACGGCGTGTAGTTGGAGATGCAGTCATAACCGGTATCGGGGCCGAGCTTGGCGAACATGACACGGTTGTTGTCGCGCTTGCAGCCAAAGTGCAGTTGCATGGCCCAGCCCAGGCGGACATACTCGCCCGCGACAAACTGCATAAAGGCGGTCTTGTACTTAAGGATCTCATCCTCGGTGAGCGGCTCGGCAGCCAGGCCCTTGGCAAAGATGGTCTCGATCTCGTCAGCGGTAGCCGGTACGTACATAACGTAGTCGAGTGCATGGTCGGATGCGCGGCAGCCCAGCTCGTGAGCAACGTCGTAGCGCTTGGAGATGGCCGCCTTCATGCCCTCGAAGTCGCTGACCTCAACGCCGGCAACCTCGGAAAGGTGCTTGCAGTAGTCGGCGAACTCCTGGCCGCGCTCGATGCGCAGAGCGGCGTCGGGGCGCATGGCGGGAACGACCTGAACGTCAAAACTGTCATCGGCGGCAATCTTCTTGTGCCACTCAAAGCTGTCGGCGGGGTCGTCGGTAGTGCAGATCATGCGGACGTTGGACTGCTTGATCAGGTTGCGGCAGGTAAAGCTGGCCTCGGCGAGCTTGGCGTTGGCAAGGTCCCAGACCTCCTGGGCGGTCTTGCCGTTGAGGACGCCCTCGTAGCCAAAGTAGCGCTTAAGCTCCAGGTGGCTCCACTCAAAGACGGGGTTGCCAACGCAGCGACCCAGGGTCTCGGCCCACTTTTGGAACTTCTCGCGAGCAGGGGCGTCGCCAGTGATAAAACGCTCGTCGACGCCGTTGGCACGCATCAAGCGCCACTTGTAGTGGTCGCCGCCCAGCCAAACCTCGGTGATGTTCTCGAAACGCTTGTCCTCCCAGATCTCCTTGGGAGAAATGTGGCAGTGATAGTCGACGATGGGCATGCCCTCGGCAAAGTTGTGGAACAGCTCCTCGCCGGTCTTGGTGCTCAGCAGGAAATCCTGATCGTCCATGAAGTTTTTCATCAAACAACCCCTTTGTTTGCGGAGCGGGCGCACAATACGCTCGTCATCCTCTAGGTGAACGTTCACCATACTAATCCATTACGACTCAAAAGGTGAACGTTCACCTAACAACCATGGGGTGAACGGTAGGTTTTGCCCGTTCAACGGTTGCCGGAGCTGTGACTTGCATGCATTGCGGACCGGTTGGCGTCCCCGAACACCGAACTTGAGCGCTTTTGCTCAGGTGGGTCATGTCCCGACGTACATTTTTGGGAGTATTCAGCATTGGAGCGCGCCGTGCGCCATCCTCAGCGTCCTATTTGGAACGCAGATAGCGCCCGATCGGCATAAAAAGTGGTCGCGCGCGCAGACGTGGTGTAAGAGTGTCCTGAGGTCCGTCGCTGCAAGTCCCGATGTTACTCCTTCTTGAGGC
>CAJJZO010000089.1 GCA_905197585.1 uncultured Collinsella sp. | reverse complement strand
GAAAGCCCGATGGTGATGTCATCGACATCCTGGACGGCAAGCACGCGGGTGTGCTGGCCACGCAGCATGCTATTGATGTCGCAGGCGCGCTTGGAGGCAAGCGAAGCGAGCAGGAAGCGGTTGTGATCGGTCTTCTCCAGAAGATCGTCAATGCAAGGCTTTACAACGGACACGGACCTCAGATCCTTTCATGCATATCGAGAACGCGAACGAGCTCATCGGTCGCGCGGTCGAGATCGTCATTCACCACGACGTCGTCGTAGCGGTCGGCAAGGGCAAGCTCATCGGCGGCGTTTGCCATACGCAGCTCGATCGTCTCGGGCGTCTCGGTACCGCGACCGACCAGACGCTCGCGGAGTACCTCAAGCGAAGGCGGCTTGATAAAGATCAGCACGGCCTCGGGGAAACGCTCCTTCACCTGCAGGGCACCCTGGACATCGATCTCCAAAATCAGAGATGCGCCAGAGGCGAGCTTGGATGTGACCTCGCTCACCAACGTGCCGTAGCAGTTACCGTGGACCTCGGCCCACTCAACAAACTCACCGTTTGCCACGCGGCGGTCGAACTCCTCGCGCGTCAGAAAAAAGTAGTTGACGCCGTCGACCTCACCTTTGCGTGGTGCTCGCGTGGTAGCCGAAACCGTCAGGCCCAGGTTCGAGCGGAGCTCGCGCACACGAGTGACGAGCGTGCCCTTGCCTGCGCCTGACGGTCCAGAAATCACAAAGAGCTTGGAATCCTGAGCGCCCACTTATTTGGTCAGCTGCTCGAGGAGCTGCTCGCGCTGACGGACGCCGAGGCCCTGGACGCGACGGGTAGCGGAGATACCGAGCTCCTCCATGATCTTGGCGGCCTTGGCCTTGCCATAACCAGGAAGAGACTCGATGAGGGTGGAAACCTTCATGCGGGAAGCGATGGGGTCATCGGAGTTGAGCACAGACTCGAGGGACTTTTCGCCCTTCTTGATCTGCTCGCGAAGCTCAGCGCGGGCGTGACGTGCGGCAGCAGCCTTCTCAAGAGCCTGCTTGCGCTGCTCATCGGTAAGCTGAGGGAGTGCCATTCGTACCTCCAAAAAGTTGGGTTATATCTGATTCAATAATTGGCATTTTAGCACGTAGAACGTACAAAATGCCCAATCGCGGCTCCATAGGTTAGACGATACCCGCAAAAAGTGCAATATACTGCGCCCAAAGTTAAGCCCCTGACCTGCGATTCCACACAAAGGATGGGAAAGTTTACGCAGGCACAGGGGCTATTTTGTGCTAATGAGACCCAAAAGTGGTGACTTAGGGGAATCTTTTAGGCGACGTTTTCGACCAGCTCAGCGACAATAGCGTCAAAGGCGGCAACCGGATCGTCGGCGCCGGTGATGGGACGGCCCACCACAATGTGGCTTGCGCCACGCTCGATAGCCTGGGAAGGCGTCGCCACGCGGGACTGGTCACCAAGGGCGGCACCCACCGGACGCACACCCGGAGTCACGATGAGGGCATCGGGGCCCAGCAGCTCACGCATGTCGTGAGCCTCCATCGGCGAGCACACGATACCGTCGATGCCGTTGGCCTGAGCGAGCTTTGCCAGGCGGGCGGCCTCCTCGGCCACGGGCGACTCGACGCCGATCTCGCTCAAGGCATCCTGGTTCATGCTCGTGAGCACGGTGATGGCGACGAGCTTGGCGCGGTCCTCGCGCGCCTCCTCGGCGCCCTCGCGGCAGGCAGCGAGCATGGCGCCCGAACCCAAGCCGTGGACCGAAAGCAGATCGGCACCGGCAAGCGAGGCCGAGCGGGCGGCACCGCGAACCTGATGCGGAATATCATGGAACTTAAGGTCAAGGAAGACCTTAAAGCCCAGGTCCTTAAAGGTCTTGACGATCTCGGGGCCCTCAGCGTAATAGAGCGTCATGCCAACTTTGAGCCAAGCGGCATGACCAGAAAGCTCGTGGGCGAGCTCGAGTGCGCGCTCACGGTCGCAGTCGAGGGCGACGATCACACGGTCGCGGGCATCGGTCTCTACCATTCGAAAGCACCTACCAGCTCGTTGATGTCCTTTACGCCCTGGGACTCCGCCCAGGCCTCGAGCTCGTGCGCGATCTTGAGCGAAGCGCACGGATCGACGAAGTTGGCCATACCGACCGACACGCAGGTGGCGCCAGCCAGGATAAACTCGGCCGCATCCTCGCCCGTCATGACACCGCCGACACCGTTGATGGGGATATCGACGGCCTGGGCAACCTCCCAGACCATGCGCACGGCGATGTGGTGGCACAGCGGGCCCGAAAGGCCGCCCTTGGGCTTGGCCACGCGGGACTTGCGGGTATGGACGTCGATGGCCATGCCCTGGATGGAGTTGATGACTGAAAGACCGTCGGCACCGGCAGCCTCGAGGGCCTTGGCAATCTCGGCAACGTTGACCGGAGCCATCTTCACGAACAGCGGCTTATCGGTCACCTTGCGGCAGGCAGCCATAACGGAAGAGGCGCCCTCGGGCGTGGAGCCCATGGCGGCACCGCCGGCGGCGATGTTGGGGCAGCTCACGTTGATCTCGTAGCCGGCAGCCCAGGGGCACAGCTCGACATACATCTCGAGCGCGCGGACAAACTCGTCAACGGAGTGGCCGGCAACCTGACAGATGACCTGGCAGCCGTCCTTGGACAGTTGCTCGAGCCACGGGCCGGACTCGCGGGCAAAGGCAGCCACGCCGGGGTTCTGAAGGCCCACGGAGTTGATCATACCGCCGGGGATCTCGGCCATGCGGGGCGCGGGATTGCCGGGCCAGGGCTCAGCTGCGCAACCCTTGGTGGTGATGGCGCCCAGCTGGGAAACATCAAAGAAGTTCTGGAACTGCCAACCGTAGCCAAAGGTACCGGCTGCGGTGTTGATGGGGTTCTGCATCTTGACGCCGCCGAAATCGACGGCCATGTTCACGGTACCCACTAGAAGACCACCACCTTGGAAGCATCGAACACGGGGCCGCACATGCAGGCGCCCTTCATACCGTCGACCGTCTCGACATTGCAGGTGTTGCAGGCGCCAAAGCCACAGCTCATCATGCGCTCGAGCGACACCTCGCAGTACGCGCCGGCCTCGGCAGCAGCGGCGGCGACCTTCTTCATCATGACGGCGGGGCCGCAGCTGGCGACGTAGTCGTAGCCGCCCTCGCCGAGCAGCTCGGCTGCCGGGTCGGTGCAAAAACCGTGCGTGCCCAGCGTGCCATCGTCGGTGCACACGTTAACCGTGGCGCCCAGCGCGCGGAACTCATCGACACCCACGGCCTTGGAAGCGGTGCCAAAGCCCAGGCACACGTCGACATCCACGCCCTGCTCGGCAAGCTTGCCGGCGAGGCAGAGCACAGGCGGAACGCCGATGCCGCCCGCCACGAGCAGCGCCTTCCTGGTGCCCTCGGGAACAAGCCAGCCGCGGCCGCCAGGGCCCAACAGGTTGGACTTGGAGCCGGGGGCCATCTGCGACAGACGACGGGTGTCGTCGCCCACGACGGCGTACCACAGCTCGACGGTACCGGCCTGGGCGTCGGCGCGATAGAAGCTCAGGGGCACGCGAAGCAGCGAGGACGCATCGCCGGGCACGGCAATGTTCACAAACTGACCGGGCTTGAGCGCACTTGCAAGCTTGGGGGCCGAGATGACGAGCGAGAAGATGCCGTCGGCGATCTCCTGGTTCGAGACGACCTCGAAGTCGTGCATGCGTGCAGTGGAAGGTGTGGGCATAGACGCTCCAATCCCCCATGCGATTGCATGGTCAAAACGAACAGAAAGCGCGGCACCGCAAGGGCACCGCGCACAAAAGCGATAAGGCTATGCTAGCAGATGCAGCCGTCGGCGAGCGTCTGCTTACCGCCGACAAACACATCGGTGGCACGACCGGTAAGCGTGCGGCCGGCAAAACCGGAGTTCTCGGCGCGCGACTCGTAACCGTCCTCGCCGACCGTCCAGGTGGCAGAGGGGTCGAACACGGTCAGGTCGGCAACGGAGCCCGCCTTGACCTGAACCTGGTCGAGGCCCAGAATCTCACGCGGCTTGATGGCCATGAGCTCGACCATGCGGCCCACGCTCATCTTGCCCGTGTTGACCAGCTCGGTGAGTACGAGCGACAGCGAGGTCTCGAGACCGATCATGCCAAAGGGCGCAAGCTCGAACTCGCGGGCCTTCTCCCACGGGGTGTGGGGAGCGTGATCGGTGACGATAACGTCGACGGTGCCGTCGATGACGCCCTGACGGATGGCCTCGGCATCCTCCTCGGTACGCAGCGGCGGATTGACCTTGAGCGAGGTGTTGTAGGTCTCGTCCAGGTCGTTCTCGGTCAGGAACATGTGGTGCGGGGTGGCCTCGCAGGTAACCTGAACGCCAGCGGCCTTGCCGGCACGCACGATCTCCAGACCATGGGCGGTGGAGATGTGCTGGATGTGCAGCTTGGCACCGGTCAGCTTGGCGATCTCGATGTCGCGGGCGATCTGGAGCTCCTCGCCGGCAGCCGGCCAACCCTCGAGGGCCAGACGGGTCGAGACCTTGCCCTCGTTGATCTGGCCGTGGCCGACCAAGTCCTCGTCCTGGCAGTGGCTCATGAAGACCTTGCCGAACATCTTGCCGTAGTCCATGCAGCGACGGAGCATGCCCGCGCCCTGCACGCCGCGACCGTCATCGGTGAAGGCGACGGCGCCGTGGGCGACCATATCGCCCATCTCGGACATGGCCTCGCCCTTAAGACCGCGGGTCATGGCGCCCGACGGATAGACGCGGCAGTGGCCGACCTCGGCAGCGCGGGACTTGACGAACTCCACGACAGTGCCGTTATCGGTGACGGGATCGGTGTTGGGCATGGCGCACACGCCGGTAAAGCCGCCCTTGGCAGCTGCGCGGGTACCGCTCTCGATGTCCTCTTTGACCTCGTAGCCGGGCTCGCGAAGGTGAACGTGCATATCCACCAGGCCGGGGACGAGGTACTTGCCGGAAAGGTCGCGGACCTCGGCCCCCTCGACGGCGAGATTCTCGCCGACCTCGGCGATCTTGTCGCCGTCAATCAGGACGTCAACGACACCGTCAAGCTCGACGGACGGGTCGACGACGTGGGCATTCTTAAGAAGCAAGGCCATTATCGGCACCTCCAAGCAGCAGATACAGGATAGCCATACGCACGCAGATACCGGCGTAGACCTGCTCCAGGATGACGGAGCGTTGCGGGTGGTCGGCCATATAGGAGTCGAACTCGACGCCGCGGTTGATGGGGCCCGGGTGGCAGATGATCGCGTCGGGCTTCATGAGCTTCTCGCGGTCCTTGGTCAGGCCGAAGAGCTTGTGGTACTCGCGAATGGTCGGGAACGGGGCACCCTCGAGGCGCTCCTGTTGCACGCGCAGCATGTAGACGACGTCCAGCTCGGGCAGGACGGAATCGAGGTCGCTCGTCACGTGGTCGCAGCCCAGGACCTCGGGCGACGGCGGCAGCAGCGTGCCGGGGGCGACGGCGTAGGTCTCGCAGCCCATGATCTTAAGGGCGGGGATAAGCGAGCCGCAAACGCGGGAGTGCGCGATATCGCCGACGACGGCGACCTTCAGACCGTGGAAGTCACCCTTGTGCTCCCAGATGGTGTACAGGTCGAGCAGGGCCTGCGTGGGGTGGTTGTGCTTGCCGTCGCCGGCGCAGATGACGCTCGCGGGCGAGTTCTGCGTGACGATGTAGGGAGCACCGGCGTGCTTATCGCGCACGACGATGCAGTCGATCTTATAGGCGTTGAGGGTCTCGACGGTGTCGACGAGGCTCTCACCCTTGACCGTAGAGGTCGAGGAGCCGCCAAAGTTGAGGCTGTCGGCCGAAAGACGCTTCTCGGCGAGCTCGAAGGAGCTGCGGGTGCGCGTCGAGGGCTCGTTGAACATGTTGACGATGGTCTTGCCCTTGAGCGTGGGGACCTTCTTGATGGCACGCTCGTTGACCTCGGAGAACGCCTTGGCGGTCTCGAGGATGAGCTTGATGTCCTCTTCGGAGTACTCGGTAATGTCGATCAGGTGCTTATGGTTGAACGCCACGGTACTACTCACCTCCCAGCGGCGCGGAGCCCACGTGGGAACCCGGCGCGACGTCGTTAATCTCGACGGCGGTGTGGCCGTCGACTTCCTTCATATATAGGTGCACGTTCTCCTCATGCGACGAGGGAACGTTCTTGCCGACAAAGTCCGGCGAGATGGGGAGCTCACGGTGACCGCGGTCAACGAGGACTGCCAGCTCAATGCGGCTCGGACGGCCCAGGTCCATAACGGCGTCGAGAGCGGCGCGGATGGTACGGCCCGTATACAGGATGTCGTCCACCAGCACGACGCGCTTGCCGTCGACGCTGAAGGGAATGTTGGTAGCGTGGATCGCGGGAGCGAAATTGGTCGCATAGTCATCGCGGTAGAAGCTGATGTCCAGGCTGCCGAGCGGAACGTCGACGCCCTCGATCTCCTTGATCTCCTCGGCGAGCTTCTTTGCCAGAAGGTCGCCGCGCGTGACGATGCCGACCAGAGCGAGGTCTTCACAGCCCTCGTTGCGCTCGAGAATCTCGTGCGCGATGCGGGTCATCGCTCGGTTGACGGCGGTCTCGTCCATGATGACCGCCTTGGGGGAAGTCGTGCCCATCGATCTCCTTCCTCACATGTCTTGACTGCTGACACAGTCAAAAAAATAGATGCCCGACCGCTCAAAGCGGACCAGACACCCACAGGAAGGGCTGCTCTTTGGCAGCAATGTAATTCCATGTGGGTATCTCGTACCCCTTTAATGGTCAAGGGATAGTGTAGCCAACCTCGAGCTTAATTGCGAGCATAAATACAGAGCAATCCGTAAACGGAGCCCAATGCTCCATAAACCTATATATATTTGTGGGACGAGCTTGAAAACGCGCGCACGAGCTGGCATAATCCCCTCTGCTGCACGCAAATCGGATCTACGTCCAGGGCCGTGGCGTGAGCACTATCGCCAAAAGAGGAATATCTCTGTGTAGATTACGCACAGGGAGCTGCTTCTGTGCTATAGTTCAGGCTTGTTTGTTAACGCGACATGTTCGTTTGTCGCCCAAGGAGGGTCAGTTATGTCCAAAGTTTGCGAAGTTTGCGGTAAGCACCCCGTTGCCGGTCGCTCCATCAGCCACTCTCACCGCGTCACCAACCGTAAGTTCCGCCCCAACATCCAGCGCGTCTACGTCGTCGTCGATGGTCACCGTCGCAAGATGAACGTTTGCTCCACCTGCCTCAAGTCCGGCAAGGTTGCGCGCTCCTAAATAAGGTCTTACCAACAAGTACCTCGGACTCTCCGGGTCAAAGACCTCGCGTTCATATAGAACTTAC
>CAJJZO010000088.1 GCA_905197585.1 uncultured Collinsella sp. | reverse complement strand
GCGCGCCCGTGCGCATGGGGGCAGCGCGCAATCGCTCGGCATCGCTTGCGAAGGGGGCGCCTCCGACCTCATTGACTTCTCGGTGAACGTGAATCCGGCAGGCCCCTCGCCGCGCGCCGTTGCCGCAGCTTGCAAGGCGCTTTCTCGAATCGACGCCTACCCCGATAGGGAAAGCCTCGCCCTCGTTCGCGCCCTAGCGCGTGCCCAGGGCATTCCCGAAGATACTATCGTCTGCGGCGCGGGCGCGTCCGACATCATTTGGCGGCTCGCCGCGGCGGTGCGCCCGAAACGCATCGTCGTGTGCGCGCCGACGTTCTCTGAATATGCGGAGGCGGCATCGTACTACGGCGCATGCGTGCAGGAGTTCCCGCTCTCCGAAGCGGACGACTTCGACGTGCCCGCCTCCTTCGCCCGCGCGATCGAGGGGCCGGGAGACGTGGCGTACATCTGCAATCCGAACAACCCGACGGGGCGCCTCGTCGACCCCCGCGTGATCGATGCCGCGGCTTGCCGCTGCGAGCAGGTGGGCGCGCTGCTCGTCGTGGACGAGTGCTTCCTCGGATTTGCGCCCGACGCCCGCGAAAGGAGCGTGGCTGCATGCGCCGCGTGTTCGCGCCATGTGGCCGTGCTCTCCGCATTCACCAAGCTCTACGGAATGGCGGGGTTGCGGTTAGGATATCTGATCAGCGGAAACGCCCAACTCCTCGAGGGGATTCGCCGGGCGGGGCAGGCGTGGCCCGTCTCCTCGGTCGCCGAGGCCGCGGGGATCGCCGCCCTGGAAGACTTCGAATACGTCTCGCGCACGCGCGATGTATTGGCGGGCGAGCGAGCGTGGCTTTCCCACGAGCTCTCCTCGCTCGGGCTTTCCGTCGTGCCGTCGGATGCGAACTTCCTTTTAGTCCGCACGCCGGCGAAAGACATCCCCGAGCGCCTGTATAAACAGGGGGTTTTGGTCCGCACGTGCGACTCGTTTTCGGTACTGTCCCGTTTCTGGTGCCGCGTCGCGGTGCGCACGCGCAAGGAGAACGCCCGGCTTGCGATGGCGTTCAGCCGCGCGCTTCGGGCGGAAGGCGCATCGGGCGAAGGCGAACCCGACGAACGGGGCGGCGCTTCTTGCAGCGGCGCTATGGCGGGCGCGTATGGCCGAGGCTCGACGAAGGAGGTCGATACCCGTGGGTAGGGCGAAGCCCATCATGATCCAGGGCACCATGTCGAACGCGGGGAAGAGCCTGCTTGCGGCGGGGCTGTGCCGTGTGCTTTCGCAGGACGGCCTGCGCGTGGCTCCCTTCAAGAGCCAGAACATGGCGCTCAACAGCGGTGTCACGGCCGACGGGCTCGAGATGGGGCGCGCCCAGATCATGCAGGCCGAGGCGTGTGGCATCGTGCCCGACGTGCGTATGAACCCCATCCTGCTCAAGCCCGAAAGTGACCACCGAAGCCAGCTCATCGTGGCCGGCAAGGCGCAGGGAGCCTTCGCTGCGAGGGACTACTTCGCGCGAAAGAAGGCGCTCATGCCGCAGATTTTGGAGTCGTTCGATTCGCTCGCGGAGGAAAACGACGTCATCGTCATCGAGGGCGCCGGCAGCCCCGCCGAAATCAACCTTGCCGACAACGACATCGTCAACATGGGGCTCGCGCGCGCCGTGTCCTCCCCCGTGCTGCTCGCGGGCGACATCGACCCAGGCGGGGTATTTGCCCAGCTCTACGGCACGGTCGCGCTCTTTGCGCCCGAGGATCGCGCGCTTTTGCGGGGGCTTGTTGTGAACAAGTTCCGCGGCGATGTGGAAATCCTCCGCCCGGGTTTGGCCCCGCTCGAGAAGATGTGCGGGGTTCCCGTCGTGGGGGTCGTGCCGTTTCTTACGCTCGACCTGGACGACGAGGACTCGCTCGCGCCGCGCCTATCTGCCCGCGAGGCGCGCGGCGTCATCGACGTCGCCGTCGTGCGCCTTCCGCATCTGTCGAACTTCACCGACTTCGACCCGCTTTCGCGCGTGCCCGGCGTGGGCGTGCGCTACGTTTCCTCGACGACCGATCTGGGCCGACCCGACCTGGTGGTGCTTCCCGGCTCGAAGTCCACGCTCGACGACGCGCGCTGGCTTGCGGCTAGCGGCATCGGAGCCTGTGTACGCGCGCTTTCGGGCGCGGGCACGCCGGTGCTCGGCATATGCGGAGGCTACCAGCTTTTGGGAGACGAGCTTTCCGACCCGCACGGCAGGGAAGGCGCTGGCACCGCGCGCGGGCTCGGGCTCATCCCTGCAAATACGGTGTTCAAGGAGGAAAAGCGCCTCGCCCAGTCGGAGCTGCGCATCACGGGCGCCCAAGGCGCGTTCTCGGTGTGGAACGGCATGACGGCGCGCGGGTACGAGATTCACGACGGCGATACGACCGTCTCCTGCGCCCCTGCGGGCACGATTGGCGGCAAACCAGAAGGCGCGGCCTGCGGAAACGTGTTCGGAACCTATCTCCACGGCCTGTTCGACGAACCGGGGGTGGCACTCGCCCTCGCGCGCTCGCTCGCGCGCATGCGCGGCCTGCCCGAGAGCGTCGTGGGTGCTGAGGGCGCGGTGTCCGCGGCCGATCACCGTGCGCGCGAGTTCGACCGCCTGGCCGACTCCGTGCGCGGGGCGCTCGACATGGAGTATGTCTACCGCATTATCGAGGAGGGCGTATGATCCACGTGTATCATGGCGACGGCAAAGGCAAGACCACGGCGGCGATGGGGCTCGCCCTTCGCATGCTCGCCGCAGGCCGCCGCGTCGTCGTCGTGCAGTTCCTGAAAGACGGCGAAAGCGGGGAGGCGCGACTGCTCGCCGAGCATTTCGGCGTGCCCGTGTTCGCGGGGAAGGTGTCGGAAAAGTTTACCTGGTCCATGACGTCGGAAGAACTTGCCGCGACGCGCGAGTTGCACGATGGGAACCTCGCTTCCGCGCTCGCCGAGCTCGAGGGCGCGCAGGAGGGGCTGCTCGTGCTCGACGAGGCGCTCGACGCGCTTTCGAAGGGGCTTGTCGACGAGGCGCTCGTGGACCGCGCGCTCGATATGTCCGCGCGCGGCGTCGAAGTAGCGCTCACCGGGCGCGCGCCTTCCCGCAAGATCGTGGAGAAGGCCGACTACATAACCGAGATGCGGTGCGAGAAACACCCCTACGAGCAGGGGATATGTGCAAGGGAAGGAGTGGAGTACTAGATGGATTCCAAGGAGATGGCGCCCGGCGACATCGAGCGGCGCAGCTTCGAGATCATCACCGAAGAGCTCGGCAGCCGCACGTTCCCGCCGCTCGAAGAGCCCGTCGTGAAGCGCGTCATCCACACCACTGCCGACTTCTCGTACGCCGATTCCCTCGTGTTCACCCATGACGCCGCGCACTGTGCGCTCGACGCACTGCGCGCAGGGGCCACGGTGCTCACCGACACGAACATGGCGCTCGCAGGCATAAGCAAGCCCGCGCTCGCGAAGCTCGGCTGCAAGGCCGTGTGCTACATGGCCGACCCTGATGTCGCCGCGGCTGCGCGCGCCGCGGGCACGACTCGCGCCGTTGCGAGCATGGACAAAGCTTGCGGCATCGAGGGTCCGCTCATCGTGGCCGTCGGCAACGCTCCCACAGCACTTCTGCGCCTCGCCGAGCTCATGGACGCGGGGAAGATCGCGCCCGCGCTCGTCGTTGGGGTGCCGGTTGGGTTTGTGAACGTGGTCGAGGCGAAAGAGGAGCTACTCGCGCGACGCGTGCCGGCCATCGTCGCGAGGGGTCGCAAGGGCGGCTCGACCGTGGCGGCCGCCATTATGAACGCGCTGCTCTACCAGATCACGCGCCCAGGCGGCCCGAAGTGACGGCCCCCGCATCCGCGCCGGCGCTGCGCATCTTCGCCGGCACCACCGAGGGCCGCCTCCTGTGCGAATGGGCGAGCGGGGCGGGAATCCCCGCCCGTGCCTACGCGGCAACCGAGTACGGAGGCGAGCTTTTGGGCGAGCTTCCGGGCATCGAGGTGCATGCGGGCAGGCTCGACGAGGCCGACATGGAGCGTGAGCTTTCCGGCGCGCGCATCGTCGTCGACGCCACGCACCCCTTCGCTACGCTCGCAAGCGGCAACATCCGGGCCGCTTCGCTCGCCGTGGGTGCACGATGCCTGCGCCTTGCGCGCCCGGTCGAGGTGCTGCCCAAAGGCGTCGTGTCGGTCGCGTCGATCGCCTGCGCGGCGCGCTTTCTCTCCGAGAACCCGGGTCGCGCGCTTCTCACGACGGGAAGCAAGGAGCTTGCTCCCTACATGCGAGTCGCCGATTTCGCGGAGCGATTCTTCGTGCGTGTGCTTCCGCTGCCCGGTGCTATAACGAAGTGCATCGATGCGGGGTTTTCGCCGTCGCACGTCATCGGCATGCAGGGGCCCTTCACCCGCGAGCTCAACGAGGCGATGCTTCGGCAGGTGGGCGCCCAGTGGCTTGTGACCAAGGACTCGGGAACCGTAGGCGGCACGGCCGAGAAGCTCGCCGCCGCGCGCGACGCGGGAGCGCGCTGCATCGTGGTCACCCGTCCCGCCGAGGGAGGCGTGGCCCTTTCGCTTCGGGAAGTGGAAGACGCGCTCTTACGGGAGCTCGCGCGCTAGGCGCTCTAATTCAACGCAACTTGTTGGTGGTGGCTTACTGGTAGCGTAGGCACTCCACCGGGTCGAGCTTTGCTGCACGGCGAGCGGGGTAGAAGCCAAAGATTACGCCGATGCCGACCGATACGGCAAACGCGATCAATACTGTTGTAATGGAGAAGCTTGGCGTGATCGTCCCGGTAGCTCCAAACTCGCTCATGATGCCCGAGCTTGCGGCAAAGAACGTGAGACCCCATGCCAGCAGATAGCCAATCAGGACACCCAACAGTCCGCCGGTGACGCACAGCGCCGAAGACTCGGCCAAAAACTGCGCGGTGATATCGCGACGACTGGCGCCCAGAGCGCGGCGGATGCCGATCTCGCGTATGCGCTCCGTCACGTTGGTGAGCATCATGTTCATAATGCCGATACCGCCGACAAGCAGTGAGATGCTGGCGACAGCACCCATGATGAGCGAGAACGCGCCCATAAAGGAGTTGAGTGCATCGATGGCGCTTTTCATGGAGGTCGCCGATACACTGTCGTACTCGTCCTGCTCCTCGATGCCCTTCATCGCGCGCACCTTGGACTCGATGGTCTTACAAAGCTCATCCATATCGGTGCCCTCGACGGCGAGTGCGGTCACGCTGGGGAATGAAGGATTCTCGTCGCCAAACAGCCCGGAGATGGTTTCGCGTGGCATATACAGCGTGAGCGAGCCCATGGAGTCGTTGCCGCCATCAATCACACCTACAATCTGCACCTCGCCGTTGGACACCTTGATGGTTTTCCCCAGCGCATCCTGTTCGTTGCCGTAAAGCTGATCGGCGCCGCCGCGGCTGATGAGCGCCACGCGCGAGCCTGATTGGGACTCGGCCTGGGAATAGGTGCGCCCCGCAACGAGCTTGCTGGCCCCCACGGCGTCGAGCATGTCGCTATCGACACCCTGTGCCATGACGGTATAGCTTTTATCGCCGGTCTTGTACTCGGTATACGCGCTGTCGACAATGCCGATCTGCTCTATCTGCGGCACCAGTTTTTGAAGCTTCTCGATGTCGGACTCGGTGAGTTCTTGCGACGAATAGATTTGCACCATGCGTGCCGCATTGAGGCCCAGACTGTTGACCAGGCTGTTTTGGATGCCGCCGATGAGCGAAGTCATGGCGATAACCGAGGCGATGCCGATGACAATGCCCAGGATGGTGAGCAGGCTGCGCCCCTTGTTGGCTTCGAGCGAGTGAAGGGCTTCCTGGATGAGATCGCGGGCGCTCATGCCATCTCTCCTTTCGGCGGGTTGGCGGAGGCGGAAATCCTGGGCAGGCTATCCACGGCGCTGCGCAGGGTCCGCGGTGCATGTGGAATATACGCGCCATCGTGAATGCGACCGTCGCGGATGGTCACGGCACGGTCGGCCTCGGCGGCGATGCCGGGGTCGTGTGTGATAAGCACGATGGTTTTGCCGCGCTTCTGGATCTTATGGAAGGTTTCCATCACAAGCGCTCCGGTAGCGGAGTCCAGGTTTCCCGTCGGCTCGTCGGCCAGAATGATGGGCGGGTCATTGACGAGGGCGCGCGCGATTGCGACGCGCTGCATCTGGCCGCCCGAGAGCTCGGATATGCGGTGGTCCCAGTGGTCGACGGGCAGCGTGACAGCCTGCAGCGCGTGCACGGCGCGCATTTCGCGCTGGCTACGGGGCACATTGGTGTAGGCCAGCGGCAGCATCACATTTTCGATAACCGACAGGCGCGGCAGCAGGTTGAAGCTCTGAAAGACAAAGCCAATGCTCAGGGCGCGAACTTCGGTGAGCTCCTCATCATCGAGCTCGGCCACGTTGAGCCCTTGCAGGTAGTAGTCGCCCGCCGTCGGCTTATCCAGACAGCCTAGGATGTTCATGAGCGTCGACTTGCCCGAGCCCGAGGGGCCGGTGATAGCGACGAATTCGCCGGGATTTACCGCCAGGCTCACGTTGTGCAGGATGTGGGCGCACCCCGCCACGCTCTCAAAGATGCGGTGCACGTTGCGGATGTCGATAACGGGATGCATTACATGCCCTCGTCGGCAGACATACTGCCCGAATCCGCACCGTAGCCGCCGTCAGCCGTTGCGTCCGCTCCGGTGTCCATGACGAGGGTGTCGCCATCGCGCAGCTTGGTAACCGGAACGTTGGGGTTGATCTCGTTGCCCTGGTCGTCGCGCTTAACCTGTGTCTTGCCGACTACGGCTTCGTTGTCGTTTTGCGTCACGACGGTCACCTTCACGCGATGGGTTTGCTTGCCCTCGTCATCGGTTGCGACGTTGACGTAATAGTGTTCGCCGTCTTCGGTCATGAGCGCCATCGTCGGCACCATCACCACGTCGTCGAGCTGCTCGGTCACCACCGATACCTCCGCCGTCATGCCCGGCTTCAGGCGCGCGTCGGGCGCCTCGATGAGAATATCGACGTTAAAGGTCACGCTGCCGCCGCCACCGTTGGCGGCGTCGGAGTTTGCCACCGACGCGATAGCCGTGACGGTGCCCTGGCTCACGATATCGGGAAACGCGGGATACGTGACGTTGGCGCTCTGCCCAACGGCGATCTTGGCGATGTCCTTTTCGCCCACCTGCACGGTCACCTTCATTTTGGACAGGTCGGCGATCTGCATGCACTGCTTGCCGCCGCTCGTATCGCTTTCGCCCATGATCATGCCGCCTGTTACTGTGGCGCCCACCTTGGCGTTGAGCTCCACGATGCTACCCGAGCTCGGGGCGGTGACCGTAC
>CAJJZO010000087.1 GCA_905197585.1 uncultured Collinsella sp. | reverse complement strand
CGTGCCCGCCCGGCGCACTCCGCAGGACGAAAGACCCTCCGCCGCACAACGGGCGCAGCGGAGGTTCTTTCATGTCCGAGGACGCGCCGGAAAGGAAGGTCGCCCTCGGGCCGGACAGCTAAGACAGCTTACGCGACGGTGTAAACCCAGTTGTGCTTGTCCTCGACAGCACCAGACTGGATACCAGTCAGGGTCTCGCGGAGCTTCTTCATCACAGGGCCGATCTCAGTGCAGCCAGCCGGGAAGGTCACGGTCTCGTCGGCGCCGTAGACCTTGTTGTCGATCTCGCCAACCGGGGAGATGACGGCAGCGGTGCCGCACAGGCCGCACTCAACGAAGGTGCCGGCCTTGACCTCGGCCCACTCGACGGGGCGCTGATCGACGGTCATGCCCAGGTCCTCGGCGACCTGAACGAGCGAGCGACGGGTGATGGAGGGCAGGATGGAGTCGGTGTGCGACTGCGGAACGACGAGCGTGCCGTCCTCCTTCACGAACAGGACGTTGGCGCCACCGGTCTCCTCGACATAGGTACGGGACTCGGAGTCAAGATACAGGTTCTCGGCATAGCCCTCGCGATGGGCCTCCATCGTGGGCTTAAGGGACATGGCGTAGTTCAGGCCGGCCTTGATGTTGCCGGTGCCGTGCGGTGCGGCACGGTCATACTCGGAAACGCGCAGCTTGACGGGCTTGAGGCCACCCTTAAAGTACGGACCGACCGGGGTCACGAGAATGCGGAACGTGTACTCAGGAGCGGGAGCCACGCCGATCACGTCACCGGAACCGATCATAAACGGACGCACGTACAGGGTCGCGCCGGAGCCGAAGGGCGGAACCCAGGCGGCGTTGGCAGAAACGACCTGCTTGACGGCCTCAACGAACTTGTCCTTGGGGAACGGGGGCATCTCGAGGCGCTGGGCAGAGTTATACATGCGCTCGGCGTTCATGTCGGGACGGAAGCAGACGATGCTGCCGTCCTCGGCGGTGTAGGCCTTCAGGCCCTCAAAGACCTCCTGGCAGTAATGGAAGATGCCGCCGCACTCGGAGACATGCAGGGTGTGATCGGTGGTCAGGCCACCCTCGTCCCACTCGCCGTCCTTCCAATGGGCCTCGTAGCTGTAATCGGTCTTCATGTAGCCAAAGCCGAGGCTACCCCAATCGATATCCTTCTTCTCGACAGTCATATGTCGCTCCTTACATACACAGTTGCAAACTCGCGAACCCGCACGCAAGGACCGAGGCCGACCGCGTCGCAACGTCGCACGCCCGGAGCGTAGAGCCGGACGGGACACGCAAACAGCATCAAAGCCGATGGCACGTCGATTCGCATGCACGAGATTGTACTCCGCACGCGCGTCGGATAAAACGTTTTTCTTTAACTAACTAAAGTATTTTCATTTGACCGAAACTAAAGAGGCCCGCCACCGTAAGCGGTGACGGGCCTCAACTGCACGGTTTGCGCGCTGGCTCGAGCTACGCGTTCTTTTTGCCCAGCTTAGCCTTAACCAGACCGACCACGGTCGGGATGATCGACACGGCAACGATGCCGACGATCAGCAACTCAAAGTGCTCCTGCACAAAGGGGATGCCGCCAAAGAAGTAGCCCAGCAGTGTAAAGAGCGTCGACCAGGTAATGCCGCCCAGCACGTTAAAGATGACAAAATTGCGCCAGTGCATGCCGCCCATGCCGGCGATAAAGGGCACAAAGGTGCGGATAAACGGGAAGAAGCGACCCAGGAAGATGGCCAGGTGACCCCACTTGTCCAAGAAATCCTCGGACTTTTTGATGCGCTCGGGCGTCATGGCCTTAACCTTGCCCGAAGCGATAATCTTTTTGCCAAAGAAGTGACCGATCATAAAGTTGCACTGATCGCCCAGGATGGCAGCAGCCCATGCGACGGCCAGCAGGGCCACGATGTTAAAGCCACCGTTATGGGCAAAGAAGCCCGAAGCAAAGAGTAGTGAATCGCCAGGGAGAAACGGGAAGAACACCACGCCTGTCTCAATGAAGATAATGAGGAACACGCAGCCGTAGGCCATAAGTGGGCCGGCGGCGATCCAGCTGGCAATCGCGGTGCGCGGGTCTTTGAGCAACTCGGCGATAAAATTGATGAAACCCATGAAGTAAAACCTCTCAGTTGTGGGCGCGGATACGTCCAAGTTGACCAGTATACGGTTGCGGTGCTCCCTCGTGCGCAACCCCACAAAAGCATGACTCCATTACCAGCAAGTTTGCATAACTGACACTTGTCGTGCAAAGCCGCCAAGATTGTCCTTTTTAATCCCTAGCGAATCGCTATACTTTACTGAATCGCATTGCCATGGCGCTAAGGGAGGGCAGCCGGTGAGCTTCATCAACACCATTCGCGAGGACATCAAGACCGTCCAGGCGCAGGACCCCGCCGCGCAAAACGGTCTGGTCATCTTCCTTTCCTATCCTGGCCTGCACGCCAAGTGGAACCACGTGCCCGAGCACTGGCTCTGGGAGCACGGTCATCGCTCGCTCGCCCGTGTGCTCTCGCAAATCACCCGCCACATCACCGGCGTCGAAATTCATCCTGCCGCGCAGATTGGCAAGCACTTCTTTATCGACCACGCCATGGGCGTCGTTATTGGCGAGACTACCATCGTGGGCGACAACTGCGTGCTCTACCAGGGCGTCACGCTTGGCGGTACCGGCAACGAGACCGGCAAGCGCCACCCCACCCTAGGCAACAACGTCACCGTGGGCACGGGCGCCAAGGTGCTCGGCAACATCCGCATCGGCAACAACGTCAAGATCGGCGGCAACTCGGTTGTCGTCAAGGACGTGCCCGACAACTGCACCGTCGTTGGCGTGCCGGGACGCATCATCAAGCGCAACGGCTGCCGCGTGTTCGAGGAGAGCTTCGACGCCAAGCAGCACCGCGAGTACATGCCCGACGATGCCGCCGAGCAGTCCGCGCTCAACCGTCAAGGCATCACCGAGAATGCCCGCCGCGTCAAGGAACTCGAGCGAGAGATGGCCGAACTCAAGGCACTCGTCGCCAAGCTCGTGGACGAACGTTAGACGCGGACGGCCACTGATAACATCCATGCCAACGCAAAAGGCGCGCCAGGGAATCCCCGGCGCGCCTTTCTTTCCGATGTGACAAAGGGACTGTCCCTTTGTCGCGTTATGCGAACTGGCTCAGATAAAGGTCGGCGTAGGCACCCTCGGCAGCCAGTAGCTCCTTATGCGTGCCCTGCTCGATAATATTGCCGTGGTCCATGACCAAGATCAGGTCGGCATCCACGATCGTCGACAGGCGGTGCGCGATCACAAAGCTGGTGCGCCCGCGCATGAGCGCGTCCATGGCGCGGCCGATAGCAAGCTCGGTGCGCGTGTCCACGCTCGACGTCGCCTCGTCCAGGATAAGAATCGCCGGGTTGTTGAGCAGCACGCGCGCAATGGTCAGCAGCTGGCGCTGGCCCTGGCTAATGCTCTCGGCATCGTTGGCCACCCGCGTGTCATAACCCTGCGGCATGGTACGCACAAAGAAGTCGACCTGCGCGGCGCGTGCGGCTGCCACGATCTCCTCGCGCGTCGCCTCGGGACAGCCATAGGCAATGTTCTCGGCAATGGTGCCATCGAACAGCCAGGCGTCCTGCAGCACCATGCCAAACTGCTGGCGCAGCTCGCCACGATCCATACGGCTCGTGTCCACGCCGTCGAGCGTAATGCGGCCGCCGTCGATCTCGTAAAAGCGCATGAGCAGGTTGATCAGCGTGGTCTTGCCCGCGCCCGTGGTTCCCACCACCGCAATCTTCTGACCCGGCTCAGCGGTAAACGACACGTCGCGCATAAGCGGCTTGTCGGGCGAGTAACCAAAGCGCACGTGCTCAAAGGCGACGCGGCCCTCCACCTTGCCCGGCAGCTTGGCGGCATCGGCCGGCAGCGGGTCGGCCTCCATCTCGGGCTCGTCGAGTAGGTCGAACACGCGCTCCGCACTCGCTAGCGCGCTCTGCAGCGAGTTGAAAGTGAACGACAGCTGCGTCATAGGTTCGGACGCCTCGTAGATAAACTGGAAGAACGCCTGGAACACGCCGACGGTCATATGCCCGGCAACCAACATGCTGCAGCCCACGAGCGCAATCACGATCTGCGCCAAGCGGCCGATAAAGCGCACCGCAGGACCGACGGCATTGATCATAAAGTCGGCCTTGGTACTCACACGCGCCAGCTCCCTCGAGGCCTCATGCACTTCGGCAGAGCTCTGACGCTCGCGGTTAAACGCGCGAATCACCAAACGGCCCGAATAGCCTTCCTCGACCGCGCTCGTGATTTTGGACACCCACTCCTGGCGCTCGCCGGTCACGTCATGTGTGCGACGCGAGACCACTTTGGTCACCAGCAGCGACAACGCCGTAAAGAACAAAAAGACCAGCGTGAGCGGCACGCTAAACACGAACATCACGCCCACGGCGCCCACCACGGTGCCGATCGACACCAGCAGCTGCAGCAGTCCGCGCTGCATGCTCTCGGACATCTTGTCCAGGTCGTTGGTCGCGCGGCTGACGACCTCGCCGGGACGATGCGCGTCAAAATAGGCGAGCGGCAGACGGTTGAGCTTTTGAGCGATACGGTTACGCAGACGCAGGTTGAGGCGTTCGGCCACGCTCGACATCAAAAAGCTCTGGAGCGCGTAGAACGAGGCGGCGGCCGTCCAGATCATAAAGTAGATGAAGATGGTCCTGCCGCAGTTCTCCCAAGTGATACTGAAGGTGGTGTCGTTGGCAAACGCCAGCTTCACGTGTCCCCACAGCTCATCGATGACGCGGGCGCTGTACGCCGGCGCCGCGGTGTTAAAGATGGCGTAGAACACGATGCTCGCGAACACGAGGTAGAAGCGCCAGTGATCGCCGGCGGCCTCGCTCCACAGACGGCGCACCGTCGCCCAGGTGTCACTGGGTTTCTCGTCCTCGTCCTCGTCGCCCACATCGCGCATGCGCTCTGCCTCAGCGCGGGCGCGCTCGTCCTCGGCGCGTTCGTTTTCCTCGTAGAGCGCTTGGCGGCGAGCCTCGCGTTCGGCTGCAGCCTTGGCGGCATCATCCAGACCGGGCGCGACCGCCGTTTCCTCAGCCGTCCCTGCTGCCACGGCGTCATCAACGACGCCCTGCTTCTTGAGCTCCTCGGTCATGCTACTCACCTCCCTTCATCTGCGATTCCGCGATGGCACGGTACACCTCGCAGGTCTCCATCAACTCGTCGTGCGTGCCCAAACCCACGACCTCACCATCCTTGAGCACCACGATCTGGTCGGCATGCAGAATGGTCGAGATACGCTGCGCGATGATGAGCACCGCGGCATCGCGCGTCTCGTCCTGCAGCGCATGGCGCAGGGCCGCGTCGGTCTTAAAGTCCAGGGCCGAAAAGCTATCGTCGAAGATATACAGATCAGCGTGCTTCATGAGCGCACGGGCGATGGCCAGACGCTGACGCTGGCCGCCCGAGAAGTTCGTACCGCCCTGCGCCACCGGGGTATCGAGTCCCTGCGGCTGATCGAGCACGAAGGTGCTCTGGGCAACCTGCAGCGCGTGAAGCATGTCGGCCTCGGTCGCGCCCTCGTTGCCATAGCACAGGTTGCTCGCCACCGTGCCCGAGAACAGCCACGCCTTCTGCGGCACGTAAGCGATATGCCCGCGAATCTCGTCTTGCGAAAGGTCACGCAGGTCAACACCGTTGAGGCGTATGGCGCCCTTCGAGGCATCGTGGAAACGCAACAAGAGCTTGGCCACCGTCGATTTGCCCGATCCCGTCGAACCCACAATCGCGGTCGTCTGGCCACGGCGACAGGCAAAGCTCAGATCGCACAGTGTGTCCTCGTCGGCGTCGTCAAAACGAAACGACATATGATCGAACACGGCGACCGCGTCGGCTCCGTCCTTTGAGTCGGACGCGCCCGCGTTGAGCGTACCCTTACCATCGACGATGCTCGGCTCAATCTGGAGCACCTGCTGTGCACGGTTGAGGCACGCCGCGGCGCGCGGAAGCGTCAGAATCACCATCTGCGCCATCATCACAAAGAACAGGATCAGAATCGCGTATTCCAGCACGGCCGAGATGCTGCCGATTTGCATGGCGTGGACGCCTACGCGGTTGCCTCCCACCCACAGCACCGCCACCTCGGCGATGTTCATCAGAAAGAAGCTGGAGCTATCGAGGCCCACAAACAGGTGGTTGACCTTGATGGCGTTGGCCGCGTAATCGCTAAACACCTCGTCTAGGCGCTGCTCCTCATGGCGCTCCTTGTTAAACGCGCGGATGACGCGCACACCCACGATGTTCTCGCGCAGCACGACGTTCATGCGGTCGATAAAACTCTGCAGGCGCATAAAGATCGGCGCGGCGTTGGCAACGGTAAAGACCGCCGCCACCAGCACGATCGCAACCACCACGCCCAGCAGCGTACCCATGGCGGGATCGATGAACCAAGCAAAAATGATGCCTGCCACGGCCAAGAACGGCACCGGCAGCACCAGCTGAATCGTCTGAAGGACAGCTTGCTGAATCACGTTGATGTCGTTGAGCGAGCGCGTGATCATCGAACCCGTGCCAAAGCGCTCAAAGTCGCTGGCAGACAGCTCGAGCGACTTGTCGTACACGGCATTGCGGATATCGCAGGCCACGTTGGCGGCCAGGCGCGCCGAAAGATAGCAGCCCAGCACCGTGCCGCCGCTGGCCATGCCGGTCGCGATAAGCATGTACAGGCCGTTGCGTAATATATAGTCGACATCACCCGTGGTAATACCGGTGTTGACCATGTTCGCCAGCATCGTGGGAACCAACAGCGTACCGACGTTATCTATCAGCACCGCAAACAGCGTCACCGCAATCAGACCGCGGTACGGCCTCATAAACCTCATTAAGAGTCGCATGCGTCCCCCTCGCCCTTATCGTCAGTCTCGTTCTCGGCGGCCACTTGCCGTTTAAATGCCTCGCACTCTTCGTTAAGAACATGGGAGAACTTACCGACCAAGCGCATGATCTCGCACTGTTCCCACGGCTCGAGCGCCTCGAATGCCTGTTGCTCGGCTTTTTGCGCCGGCAACGCGTAGCGCTTGGCAAACCGCACGCCTTCTTCGGTCAGTCGCAAACTCCAACGTCGCAAGCCCTCGCGCCCTAAGCGTTTTAATCGCCGAATTGATGGTCTGTTTGCTGTAGAACCATTCACTCGTCAGCCGACTCACGGCAACGCTTCCGCCCGCTGCACTCGTGTCGACGAGCATCCAGTAGGCGCAGTCCGAAAGGCCGCAGGCGCGCGAGAACTCCGAATAGATATGGTCGAGTCCATTGAGCAACCGATCGAAGTCGACCAGCGTAACCGCACTATTC
>CAJJZO010000086.1 GCA_905197585.1 uncultured Collinsella sp. | reverse complement strand
CTCTTTGGCTTCCTTATGTACCTGCCGCAAAAGGACATGAAGCGTCTGCTGGCCTTTTCCACGATCGCCCAGCTCTCCTATGTGTTCTTTGGTCTGGGCCTTTCGGTCTTTGGCAGCCAGCTGGCCTTTGACGGTGCCGTGTGCCATATCTTTAACCACGCGTTCGCCAAGACCCTGTTCTTCCTGATCGCCGGTTCGTTCTCCTTTACGCTCGGCACGCGTATGCTGCCCAAGCTTCGCGGCATCGTAAAGAAGTACCCGATCTCGGGCGTGGGCTTTGGTGTCGCGGCGCTCGCCATCGCCGGCGTGCCGCCTATGAACACGTTCTTCTCGAAGTTCCAGATTATCGCCGGCGGCTTCTCTGTGGGTGCCGGCAACGTCGCGATCCTGGTGCTCGTGTGCATCATGGTCGCCGAGACCGTCGCCACCTTCGCCTGGTTCCTCAAGTGGATGGGCTATTGCCTGCCCGGCGAGCCGAGCGACGAGGTCGCTGCGGGAGCCCCGCTTCCCCGCGCGATGGCGTTCGTGTTCATCGTGCTCATCATCATGGTCATCGTCAGCGGCCCGCTTTCGGCCAGCTGGATCGGTTAGGAGGTAGAACGACATGGGTTATTCGATCGTCAACATCCTTGGCGGCCTTCTGATCGTCACGTCCACCATGGTGGTCGTCTCCAAGAACATCAAGCACGCCATTCGCTGGTATGCGGTGCAGTCGCTGGTGCTCGTGGGACTGCTCGCTACGCTCGGTGCTACTACCGGTGCGCAGGAGCTGCTTATGTGGGCCGGATCTGCCTTTATCACTAAGGTCGTCCTGGTCCCTTACATCCTCAACCGCGCATACAAGAAGATGGGCGAGCCGAGCGACGCATCGCTCAAGGCCGGCCTTAAGCCCGCGTGGGCCATCTGCATCATCGCCGTCGAGGTCGCGATCTGCTTTGCCGTTGTGACGCAGATCAGCCTGCCCACGGCCGAGGTCGCAACGCCTGCGCTCGCTATTAGCTTCGCTCACTTCTTCGTGGGCCTCACCTGCATCATCTCGCAGCGCAACATCATGAAGCAGATCTTTGGATACTGCCTTATGGAAAACGGCAGCCATGTGACGCTCGCGCTTTTGGCCCCCACCGCTCCCGAGATCATCGAGATCGGTATCGCCACCGACGCCATCTTTGCCGTCATCATCATGTCCATCGTCGTACGTCGCATTTGGGACGACTCCCACTCGCTCGATGCGCGCGACCTGTCCGAGCTGAGGGGGTAGTCCATGGAAACGTTGATTCTCGCCCTGCTCGCGACTCCTTTGGTGTTCTCGCTGGTCATGGCGTTTTTGCCCAAGAACACGTCCTATAACGTGTTTGCCGGTCTCAACCTGGTCTCCGTCGCAGCCGTCCTGGTGCTGTCGATTATGACGGCCGGCGACGTCCTTATGAGCGGCGAAACCGCGAGCGCTCTTGGCCTGTGGTTCCACCTCGATTCGCTGGGCGCCATCTTTGTGCTGCTCATCGGCTTTATCGGTTTTCTTACGGGGCTGTTCTCGCTGCCCTATGTAAAGGCCGATATCGAGGAGGGCTCCATGCCCGCCGAGCGCGCCAAGCAGTATTTTGCGCTGTTTAGCCTGTTTGTGTTCACCATGCTGCTCGCGTGCCTGTCCAACAACATGATCCTCACGTGGGCCGCCGTGGAGGCAACCACGCTTTCCACTGTGTTCCTGGTGGGTATCTACAAGAACAAGACGGCCCTCGAGGCTTCTTGGAAGTATGCGATGGTCTGTACCGCCGGCGTGGCATTTGGCCTGTTCGGTACGCTGCTGATCTACGCCAACGCCGCCGACGTGATTCCCAACGCCCACGAGGCCGCATTCCTTTCGTGCGTGCTGCCGTATGCCGACCAGTTCGACCCGACGCTCATGCGCCTCGCCTTTGCGTTTATCGTGATCGGCTTTGGCACCAAGGCTGGCCTGTTCCCCATGCACACTTGGCTGCCCGATGCCCACTCTCAGGCTCCGAGTCCTGTCTCGGCCCTGCTCTCGGGTGTTCTGCTTAAGTGTGCCATGCTTGTGATCATGCGCTTCTACGGCTTTACCATCCAGGCCGTGGGTGCCGAGTATCCGCAACTTCTGCTGTTGATCGTCGGCACGCTGTCCATTTTGGTGGCGGCACTCTCGATGTTTCGCCAGGACGACCTCAAGCGCCGCTTTGCGTACTCGTCTGTGGAGAACGTGGGCGTTATCGCCCTGTGCCTGGGTATCGGTGGCCCGCTGGGTATCGCCGCGGCCCTGCTGCACTGCGTGTTCCACGGCTTTACCAAGACGCTTGCCTTCTGCGTGTCCGGCAACATCCAGCACGCCTTTGGCACGCGTAGCCTGGCCAAGATCCAGGGCGTCGTCGAGGTTGCGCCCGCAACCGCCGCGCTCGCCATCCTGGCGCTGCTCGGCCTTGCCGCCTTCCCGCCCTTTGGCATGTTCATCTCTGAGTTCCTGACTTTTGTCGCCGGTGTTACCGCCGGTCCCATGTGGCTGGTCGTCGTGGTCGCCCTCGGTCTTACCGTGGCCATCTCCGCGCTCACCCGTATCGCACTCAAGTCGGTATTCGGCCATGCGCCCCAGGGCATGGGCAAGCATGAGGCCCCGGCGCTCATGCTTATCCCCGAAATCATCCTGGCTGTCATGATCTTGTGGTTTGGCATTGCCACCCCGCTGCCCCTCGTGCACGGTGTGGAGACCGCTACCGGCATCGTGCTCGAGCAGAGCACCGAGGAACTTCACGCGACGCCGATGTACCGCGCTGTGTTCGGTACCGAGACCGCTCAGAGCGAGGTGGAGTAACGAATGATTGAAACTGAGAACAAGGTGTATGCCCGTCGTTGCGAAAGCCACGTCGAGGCCCTGCGCGCCGCAGTGCCGGGCGCTATCGAGAAGGTTGAGTGGCAGTGCGAGGACCAGCTGACGATCACCGTCAAGCTGGACCGTCTGCCCGAGGCCGTCCACTACCTGTACTACGAGCGCTACGGCTGGATTCCCGTGATTGTCGGCAACGACGAGCGCTCCCTGTGCGGCCGTTACGCCGTGTACTACGTCATCTCCATGGAGGGGGAGGACCCCGGCTGGGTGACCGTGCGCACCGAGGTCGATCCCGCCAAGATGACGTTCCCGTCCGTGACGCCGTTCGTCCCCGCCTGCGTGTGGGGCGAGCGCGAGCTGCGCGATATGTTCGGCCTGATTCCCGAGGGTTTGCCCGACCGTCGCCGCCTGGTGCTTCCCCATGACTGGCCCAGCGGCCTGTATCCGCTGCGCAAGGACTCCATGGACTACCGTTTCCGTCCCGCTCCCGCGAGCGACATGGAAAACTACGAGTTCTTGGCCGATACCAAGGGCAAGGAGACGACGCTCGTTCCCATGGGCCCGTTGCACATTACCTCCGACGAGCCCGGCCACTTCCGCCTGTTTGTCGAGGGCGAGACGATCGTCGATGCCGACTACCGTCTGTTCTACGTGCACCGCGGCATGGAGAAGGTCGCCGAGACGCGCCTGAACTATGACGCCGTCACGTTCCTCGCCGACCGCATCTGCGGCATCTGCGGCTGCGCCCACTCGGTGGCCTATGCCGAGGCCGTCGAGCGCGCCCAGGGCATTCATGTCCCGCCGCGCGCCCAGTACATCCGCGCCATCATGCTCGAGGTTGAGCGCCTGCACTCGCATCTGCTCAACATTGGCCTGGCGTCGCACTACACGGGCTTCGATTCCGGCTTCCAGCAGTTCTTCCGCGTCCGCGAGAAGTCCATGGACCTGGCCGAGAAGCTCTCCGGTCACCGCAAGACCTACGGTCTCAACGTGATCGGCGGCGTGCGTCGCGACATTTTGGCCGAGCAGAAGCTCTCCACGCTCACGACCATCCACCAGCTGCGCTCCGAGGTTCAGGAGCTCGTCGACGTCTTGCTCTCCACGCCCAACTTTATTGAGCGTACGAGTGGCATCGGCATCTTGGACCGCAAGATCGCACGCGACTTCTCGCCGGTCGGCCCGCTCATGCGTGGCTCGGGCTATGCCCGCGACGTGCGCTTCGACCATCCCTTCGACGGCTACGCCGATCCGGACGTTCAAAAGATGCACGCCGCCACGGCTGACACCTGCGATGCCTTCGGCCGTACCGCCGTTCGCATCCAGGAGGTCTACGATTCGATCGATATGATCGAGACCATGCTCGAGAACTGCCCGTCGGGCCCCATCCTCACCACGGATTGGGAGTACACCCCGCACAAGTACGCCATCGGTGCCACCGAGGCGCCGCGCGGCGAGGACGTGCACTGGGCCATGCTCGGCAATAACCAGAAGTGCTACCGCTGGCGCGCCAAGGCCGCCACGTACAGCAACTGGCCGGTCCTGCGCTACATGTTCCGCGGCAACACCGTGGGCGACGCGGCGCTGATCGTCGGCTCGCTCGACCCGTGCTACTCCTGCACCGACCGCGTGACGGTGACCGATGTCGCCGCCAAGCGCGACCATGTGCTCGACAAGGAGCAGTTCGAGAACGTCTGGCGCGACAAGTCGCCGCTTGCGGGCGAGGGCACCATGGCCGCTCCGTTCGATGAGGAGGCGCTCTAATATGCTGAAGCTTTGGAAGGTTAACGCCAAGGCCGGCGACGCGACGGTCAAGTACCCGTTTGCGCCGTTCCCCACCAACAAGGACATGCGCGGCAAGCCCGAGCACAACGCCGAGCTCTGCATTGCCTGCGGTGCCTGCGGCGTGGCGTGCCCGGCCGATGCCATTCGCATGGACACCGACCTTGCGGCCGATACCATCACCTGGTCGATCGACTATGGTCGCTGCATCTTCTGCGGCCGCTGCGAGGAAGCCTGCCCCATGGAGGCCATCAAGCTCACCGAGGAGTTTGAGCTGGCCGTCATGAGCAAGGACGACCTCACCAGCAAGAGCGTTTATACGCTCGAGCACTGTTCGCGTTGCGGCAAGCCGTTTGCCCCGCACAAGGAGATCGACTACGCCAAGCGCCTGCTGCAAAAGGCCGGCGGCATGGAGGCCGAGCAGGCTGCCCGTACCGTCGGTATGTGCCAGGAGTGCAAGCGCGAGCTCGACGCCCTGCGCGCCGCTTCGGCCGTAAAGACCGGCAACGCGCGCGGAATGGCTGCCAACGAGACGCTTGCGTCCGGCGAGCCCCAGGGCCCCGGCATGGAGTATCTGGGCGGCCACGGCGTGAACCCGGAGTATATCGACCGCGAGCTCAACCCCGATGCGCCCGAGATTCCCGCCGGTCCGGCGCCGGTCGAGGGCATCATCATGGATTTTGATACGAAGGAGGAGTAACCATGGCCGAACCCACGCTTTTGCCCGAGCGGCTTCAGTACCGCCCGACCAAGATCGAGCTCGACGAGAGCATCGAGAAGGCCAAGGCGACCCTTCTTAAGAAGATCAAGCGCTCGGTGTACGTTTACCGTGTTGACTGCGGCGGCTGCAACGGCTGCGAGATCGAGATCTTCGGTTCCATCACGCCCGTCTTCGACGTCGAGCGCTTTGGCATCAAGGTCGTGCCCTCGCCCCGTCACGCCGATGTGCTGCTGTACACCGGCGCCGTGACGCGTGCCATGCGCATGCCGGCCCTGCGCGCCTTTGAGGCCGCACCCGATCCCAAGATCGTGGTGTCCTATGGCGCGTGCGGCTGCACCGGTGGCATCTTCTACGACAACTACTGCGTCTGGGGCGGCACGGATAAGATCCTGCCGGTCGACGTCTACATTCCCGGCTGCCCGCCCAGCCCTGCGCAGACCGTCTACGGCTTTGCCATGGCGCTCGGTCTGCTGGACCAAAAACTCCATGCCGAGACCACGGTGGAGGCCGCCGGCGAGCAGGCCGATATCCTGCACCCCGGCGTGCCGTACAAGCTGCGCGTTGCCATCGAGCGCGAGGCTCGCGCCATGAGCGGCTACCGTTACGGCCGCGACTTGGCCAACGAGTTTATGGATACGCTCGAGGGCGCGCCCAAGGGCGATATCCGCGGTGCCATGGCGCTGCTCATCGACAAGCAGGATGATCCTCGCCGCGTTGAGGTGTACTCGGCGTTACAGGATCTGGTACTGGCCGGAGGTCGCTAGATGGAGCTCACGGACCGCTCTGGTTACTTTGCGGGCCCCGGCATGCTCGGCGGCTCTTTTGGCGATGCCTCGCGCGCAAGCGACGAGGCCGCCGAGGGCGTCGCCGACCCCTGCCTGGGCCATACGCCCGACCAGGTGGTCTTCTATGAGCTCACGCGTAAGTTTGTGGAGACCGAGGAAGACGTTCCCCAGGAGGCCTGCGACGTGCTGTACTACACGCTCGCCGTGGGCCACCACACCGGCGTGCTCGACTGCTTTGAGCCGCGCCTGTCGGTGCCGGTGAACGTGTTCTATACGCTTATCGACGCGCTGCCGGAGGGGGAGGCCAAGACCAAGTTCGAGGCCATCCGCTCCTTTGGCGAGTGCCAGCTCGACAAGGCGGCGGTGCCGTCGCTGCTCGAGGCCTGTGACACGCTGCTCGACGATCGCGGTTTTCGCGGTTCGGCCAAGGCCGGCATCTCGGTGTTCGATGACGACTTTGGCCTGCATGCCCAGCAGGTTGCGTTCTTAATGAAGTTTCGCGATCTGGTTGAGCGCGTGCGCGATGTGTCGGGCGTGTATCTGACGGGGAGGTTGCAGTAATGGGTCGCGTTGTGGATGGCCGTGTGAACGACGCCCCGTTTGCGGGCATTGTGCTCACGGCGGGAAGCGTGCTGCGCGCCGACGATGCCGCTGGCCCCGTGCTCTCCAAAAAGATGGAGGACACGCCCATCGCCGGTTGGTACACCATCGACGGTGGTCAGACGCCCGAGGACGACATCATCGAGGTCAAGCGCGAGCGTCCGCCGCGCCTAGTGTTGGTCGATGCCGCCGACATGGCGCTGCCCGTCGGTGCCATCCGCCTGCTCGATAAGACCGACGTCGCGCGCAAGTCGATGTTCACCACGCATTCGCTTCCCTTGTCGATTCTGATCGAAGAGATTGAGCAATCGTGCGAAGATATCGTCTTCATAGGGATTCAGCCGGGCGACACGGAGTTCTACAACCCCATGTCCCCGGAAGTCTTTGACGCCGTCGACGCCGTGTACGACGCCGTGGCCGCCAACGACTTTTCCCACTTTGTCCGCTTGGGACAAGAGCAATAGGTGCGCTTGTCCCTGCTGATTAGGAAAGAAGTGATTGACATGGCAGATTCCAAGGCAGAATATCCCGCTCCCGATTGCCTGGCGCCCGCCGCGATCGAGGCCAAGACCGAGGCCGCCGGCGTGACCAAGGCCAACCTGCCGGTCGCAAAGGCCTTTCTGTTGGCAATGTTCGCCGGTGCGTTTATTGCCTTCGGTGGCCTGTTCT
>CAJJZO010000085.1 GCA_905197585.1 uncultured Collinsella sp. | reverse complement strand
ATGCCCCGCCTCTTACACCACATCTCTGCGCGCTACCTACAGCTATCCATTATCAAGGCGCTTTAAGGTGGTTAAAGTCATTTTTAGCAGGTTTTAATCACTCGCAGACACCCAACTAGGCCCTCAATAGCTTAATTTCGCTGTTACTAAATTAGTGACAGTACTCATATTTAGCATTTTTTGTCCATGGAGTCCCGGGGGGCGACAATTCGACTCCCCGGGACTGCTCACCTATTCGGAAATCGGCACTCCATGGCCCCAGGAGCCTTCCATGCCGCATACGGTCGAAGCAAACCCCGCCGCAAAGTCGAGTGCACGCTCGATGGCCTCGGCACCATCCTCGCCACGCTTGACGGAATCGAGATAACACATCAGGAACGAAGTCAGGAATGAGTCGCCCGCGCCCATGGTGTCCTTCATATCCGTTACCGGCTTAGCCAGTTGGCGGTAATAACGATCGCCATCATAGGCAATGCAGCCCTCAGCGCCAGCCGTTGCCGATACGAAACGCGGACCTAGGCTCCTCACCCATGCCAGACGCTCGCGAATCTCATCCTCACTCGCGGCGTCTGCCGCGCTAAAGAACGCGAAGTCAACGTAGGGAGCAATCTGCTCGTAGTACTCGTCGGTGGAGTCGTCCGAAAAGTCAAAAGAGACCGTGACGCCCGCAGCCTTCAACTTGGGCAGCTCGCGCTCGGTAAAGCAATAGTTGCCCGAGTGGACTACGTCGAACTGCTTCACGTACGCAAGGTCAAAGCGATCGAGCACATAGCGCGCATCACCACGGATGCCGCCCTCATTGGAGCCAAGGAAAACACGGTCGCCGTTAACGACGGTCACGCGTGCCGCACCGTTCTCGCCGATGAGCTGCTTGCACTTGGCAAGCTCAACGTCCTCATCCTCAAGACTCGCAATCACATGCTCAGCAGCAGCGTCATTACCAAAGATGCCCATATACGCGGAGCGCGCGGCGCCGCACTTCTTGGCATACACGGCAAAGTTCACCGCATTGCCACCCGGATACATTGTGTGGATATGCTCGTAGCAGTCGACGACGTTGTCGCCAAACCCCAGTGCGCTCACGTTAAATGCCATGACGCCGCCCCTCTCTCTTATGCCAACGGAACCACTGTTGTGACAGCAGTACCGCCCAGAATCTACGCGAGTTCCAGCAGCTCCGGCAGCTGGTCGATAATCTTGTCCGCGGCATCCTGGCTAAAGCCAAAGCGCTCCTCGCGCTTGGCAATAACCGTCAGGCCGGCTCGCTTACCCGCGGTAATGCCCGGAACGGAATCCTCAACGCAGCAGCAGCGATTCGCGGGCAGCCCCAGCAGGTCTAGCGCATGCAGGTAGATGTCGGGCTCGGGTTTACTCTCCTTAAACTGCTCGCCGCTCACCACATACTCAAAGGCATCCGACAGCCCGCATGCGTTGAGCACTTCCTCGATGCTAACCATGGGAGACGAGCTGGCAAGCGCCACGCGAACGCCACGGCGCGGCAGCTCTCGAATCGTATCCACGGCGCCTGGGTTAATCAAAGCCTGATAGTCGCGCGGACGCTTATGGGCCCATTCGTCCCAACGGGCCAACGCTTCCTCCCCAGTGAAATGCCCCTTACCGGCGCGCTCAAACCAATCGACCAGCATATGCAGGAAGAACTGATGCGAGGTACCGACCTGCCCATTCAACTCCTCTTGAGTCAGATTAAGCCCAAGCTCCTTGGCAAACGCGGCAGTCTCGCCCAAGTAGTAATACTCGGTATCGACAATGACGCCGTCCATGTCAAAGATAACGGCGTCGAACGGAAATGCGGACACGGCACCCTCCCTAACAAAAGGACGCCCGCAAGCAGGCGCCCGAGCCATGCATTAATCGGCGATTCTAACCCAGCAGCTTATCCAGCGTCACCGCAATGCCATCTTCGTTGTTATCGGCGGTCACCATCTGGGCTACAGCCTTAACCTCTTCGACGGCGTTACCCATGGCAACACCGGTGCCGGCCCACTCAATCATGGACTTGTCGTTCTGGCCGTCGCCAAACGATACGACCTCACTGGCATCGATGCCGAGCTTGGGCAGGGCACCCTCGAGTGCGCGGGCCTTGTCGATACCGGGCGCCGTGTACTCAAAGTACCAGTCGGCCGTAAACATGCCCGAAAGCGTCTGCTTAAAGGGCGCATACATCTCCTCGTAATGCGCCTGCAGGTAGGCCGGATCGCCCGCCGTCAGCAGCTTGTCCACGGGATAAGCATCAGCGACCTCATGCAGGCTCTCCACCTCGCGAATCTTAAGATCGCACGCGTCGCGCTCATACTTGACGATATTCTTCTGCGAGCCGTCAGGCAGCGTGATCATGCAATGGTACGAGTCCTCGACGTGCAAATCGCGACCGAGCGAAATCATAGGGATCACGTCAAAATTACGCAGGTGATCAATCAGGCGATGCAATTCGTCGGCAGGCATAGCCTGATCGAACAGCACCTCGTCGGTCTGGGCATCGACGACGTGTGCGCCGTTAAAGGCCACCAGCAGACCGTCATGGTTTTGAAGGTCGAGCTCTTGCGCCAAGGCGTGCAGCCCCCATGCGGGACGGCCCGAAGCCAAAATGAGCTTAATGCCCGACTCCTGCGCCGCGAGCAGCTTCTCGCGCGTACGCGGGCTAATCACTTTCTGATCGTTGGTGAGCGTACCGTCGATATCCATCGCGATGGCTTTGATTGCCATATATGCCTCCCTGTCATTGAACAGCCTTGTCTGAGCCATCATACAGAACACCCATCGCGACTCCGTTTACAACGGGCAAAAAGTCATATTGTCTCGAACATGAACAGCGTGTGGTCGTGAAGCTTTATCGCTCAGGTCAAATACGTCTGCTAGCGACGCTCATCCGTCGGTGCGCCCTCGACGATCGCGATGCCCGCCGATGCACCTAACGCGCTGGCGCCGGCCTCGATGAATGCGCAGGCCTCTTCGTAATTATGGATAGCGCCCGCCGCCTTGATTGCCACGGCATCGCCGAGCACCTCGTGCATCAGCCGCACGTCCTCGAGCTTAGCACCGCCAAAGCTTCTGCCGGTCGATGTCTTAAGGAATCCCGGCTTGGCCTCCAGCGCGATCTCGCATACACGGCGCTTGGCGGCGTCGTCGCCGTCCAGCTTGCACATCTCGACGATTACCTTGTCAGTGATGCCATGCGCGCGACAAAAATCAGCAATGGTAGTCATCTCGCGCTCGATGGCATCAAAATCGCGGTTCTCGACCGACTCCTGATTCAAAACGTAGTCAATCTCGGTAAAGCCACACGCAGCGTATTCCTCAAACCTCGCAAGCTTCTCCTCGAGCGCCATAGTGCCCTGGGGAAAGTCGATAGCGCCGGCAAGGATGATGTCAGAGTCCTCGAGCATGGCGCGGCCCGTCTCGTACTCCTGCAGGTTCGCAAATACGCAGCGAAAGTTGTACTTTAACGCCTTCTCGACATATTGCTCAAACGTGTCCTCGGGGGCATCGATATAGTCGATGTATTTGTTGATGGGTTTGGCAAGCGTCATGCTGGGCCTCCTTGTTCAGGACTGACAACCGATTCGTGGCTTCACGCGAAAAACCACGTTCAATGTACGCCCGGCATGCAAGGACAGCGTCCGCATTCCGACAAGTGGTATGAAATTAGCCGTAAACGTATAATTTACGGACAGCGAATGGCACCGCACGCGGATGCCGACAGCAAGACATCCCCCCTCAATACACCCTCATGCCCATTTAAATAGCAAGGGGCCCGTATCTGTTGGGATACGGGCCCCTTTCGGCCGTGACCTATCTCAGCAACAAAGACTACTTGCAGTGAGCGCGGTAGAACTCGATCGCACTATCTTATCCGAGCCGGGGCACGTTCGCACAGCGCGCGCATGACGGTTGCAAAACCACCCCATTTGAAACAAAGGCAAAAAAGTACTTGCAAAGACGCGTTCCGACATATAAGTTGATAAAAGACCGCCGTTGCGGTTTTAAGTAGATCGAGCATATGAAGTTTCAGTTTTCAGCGTGTAAGAGAAAGAAGATCGGCAAAGTACAACCCCAAACGCAATGACAACTTAATGAGGTAACTGCCACATGTGAGGCACCCAGGGCATTGCTGTCTCGATTTTGAGCACAATGCCTTCCGCCTTGCATGGGCCGTTCCATCCCGCCCCTGCAGCAACTGCCTCACGGGCTCATTGAAAACCGCATAGCACCCCAACGTCAGCACATCACCCACGGCAAGCACATCACTCACGACAACCAACACATCAACAAACAGCACGAACATCAACCGATTGGAGAAGCTATGACAAACCACCACGCTGAAGACGGCGATAAGAAAAGCATTCTGGATGCCCGCATTGAGCGAGCATATGCAAACGAATATGACGCCGCCTTTGCCGCCGCGACCATCAAGAACTACGCGTCGCTACCGCTCGCGACGATCTTGGCCGACCACCCTCAACTGCTGAAGCGCTGCACAAGGATCATGGGCGACCCCGACATTCGCAAGCTGACAGACCCCTATGCCCCAAAACGCGACAACGATTCGTACGTTCTTACCGTAGGCTGCCTAGCCCATATGCTTACGGCGCTCGACACGAAACTCAAGCTCGAATGGGAACACGACGAGCGTCATGAACTCGAAAGCAAGCGGAACACCCTGCGCACCGCACTGTTCCTTCCGTTGGACGGCCTCAAGCGCTGCAACGTCGAGCTCAATACACAGGCGCGGCAAAAGCCCGGGACCACGGGGCAGAAAACTCCAAGACCCCATGCGGCCATCGTCGACCGCAACCGATATAACCGCATGACCGCGCACTATTCTGCCGGGGGAACAGCCATAAGGACGCTGATCGACCTGCTGTGCCTCCTGAGCATCAACGAGCTATTTGAGGGCTATCTCGCCCTTGTTCCCGCGACGGCACCCAAGCCAGTAGCAAAGATCATCGAGACCTGCAGACGCCAGTTTGAGCGCCATCGCAATGGCAGCGAGATGAACGCCAGCATCGCGCAGTACTACGCGGCTCATTACAAAAATGACGGATGTGCCCCTATCGAGCATCAGCTGCGGCTCGCCTACACCACGCCCGTCGCAACGCTCCATCGCTTTGGAGCCCTTGGCGCTTGCGAGCCGCACGAACAGGCAGCCTGCCCCACAACCGAGCTCGATCTCAGGCTCGGACGAACCCTGTAGCCCACCAGCCTCTGCGCGGGCTATAACCCTATTCCACAACACAACCAACAGAAAGGAGTCCCCATGGACACCAATCATTCCCCCATCATCAGCCCCCTCACCATGCGTGAATCCGCCCGAGGTATCACGCTCACCAGCATTTACGATGAGATGCTCGCCCGTCGCGAGCTCTCCGTCATGGGAAACATCGAAACCCCGATGGCTCACGACCTATGCCAGCAGATTCGCCTGCTCGATGCCACCGACCCCAGCCGCCCCATCACCATATTTGTCGCCAGCGCCGGCGGAAGCGTGCGATCGGGTCTTGCGATCTATGACGCCATGCGCCTCGCATCGTGCCCCATCCGCACCGTCTGCCTGGAATTCGCCGCGTCCATGGGCGCCGTGACCTTTATGGGCGGCGACGATCGCCGTATGGCGCCCCATGCAGAGCTCATGATTCACGACCCGCTGATCCCCCAGGGGGCAGGCGGCTCGGCACTTGCGCTGCAGGAAACCAGCCGGCGTCTCATGCAGACCCGCAAGACCCTCACGCAAATCCTCTCGGACCGCAGCGGCCTCACGCCCAAGCGCATCCAGTCCCTCACTGCAAAAGACACCTACCTTTCGGCCGAGCGCGCCGTCGAGCTCGGCTTTGCCCACGAAATCCTCTCGACCACCAAGGAGGTCGCCCATGTCTAACCTCGCCAGCCGCCTCGCCGCATCTGAGTCCGCATCGTCCACCATCCTCGCCAAGGATCGAACGCTTTCCTGCGACACCCGCCAAACGGGACTCAACAACAACGCACTTGTGATCGGCCCCTCGGGAGCCGGCAAGACCCGAAACGTCCTCAAGCCCAACCTGCTGCAAATGAACGCAAGCTACATCGTGCTCGACACCAAAGGCATGCTCTGTCGCGAAGTGGGACCCGTACTGGCAGCCCACGGTTACCGCGTGCAATGTCTCAACTTCGCCGACCTCAACACCGTCCCGGCCCTTGCGCCCGGCATCGAGCGCTGCGGCTACAACCCCCTGAGGCACATTCGCCGCAAGGCGAACGGCAGGCCCAACCAGCAGGACATCCTCTCGGTGGCAAAGGCCATCTGCCCCATCGAGGACAACAACCAGCCTTTTTGGGATCATGCGGCGGCAAACCTGCTGTCGTGTCTTATCGCCTACGTCACCGAACAGCTACCCGCCGACGAGCAGACGATCAGCTCGGTCATCAAGCTGATCGAGCACCTGCAGGACGGTGCCACGGGTCGATTGTTTGACGACCTGATCACGACCGACCCCCAAAGCTATGCCCTCTCGCTATGGCGGCGCTACGCCATTACGCAAAATGCCGAGCGCATGCACGCGAGCATCGTCGGCATCCTTGCCGAAAAGGTCATGTGTCTGGGATTCGACGGTGCGGCACAGCTCTATCGTGAGTGCCATCAGGTGGACTTCGCTTCCATGGGACACACCCCCTGCGCCCTGTTTGTAACCGTGAGCGATATTGACCGCAATCTCGATCCGCTGACCGGCCTCTTTATTACGCAGGCGTTTATGGGCCTCATTCGCGAGGCCGATAGGCAGCCCGACGGCAGCCTGCCCGTGCCCGTGCGCTTTATGCTCGATGACTTCGCAAATCTGCAGATCCCCCAGATCGACAACGTGCTCTCGATTATCCGAAGCCGCAACATCTGGGCAACGCTGCTGCTGCAGTCGACCAACCAGCTCGATGCGCTCTATGGCGAGGCACGCGCACGCTCCATCATGGGCAACTGCGACACGCATCTGGTGCTGGCGTTCCAGGATCCCGAGAGTGCCCGGGTGTTTTCCGACCGCGCTGACGCGCTGCCCAGCACGCTCATGGCGACGCCGATCGATCGCTCGTGGCTCTTTGTACGCGGTCGCACTCCCGAACAGGTCGAGCGCTTTAGGCTCGAAGACCATCCGCTCTACGGGGAGCTGCCCGAGGCGCAGCGAGGCCATGCGGAGACCGAGCTCTAGGCGCAGGGTTCTCGCAGCGCGCGGCGCCCCGGCGATGTTCCACAAAGGCCGTGCGCCCCGGGACCACGGCAAAGCAAAGGGGCCCGCATCCGATAGGATACGGGCCCCTGACTATAAGGCGCGATACGTTAACAGCAGCGTCTACTTGCGATGAGCGCGATAGAACTCGATAAGCGCTTGAGTCGAAGCGTCCTGCTCGGCCTTGGCGGCGTCGTCGTGGAAGGCCGGGGTGATCTGCTTGGCAAGCTGCTTGCCCAACTCGACGCCCCACTGGTCGTAGGAATCGATGCCCCAGACCGTACCCTCGACAAACGTGATGTGCTCGTACAGGGCGATGAGCTCGCCGAGCGCGAACGGGGTCAGCGTG
>CAJJZO010000084.1 GCA_905197585.1 uncultured Collinsella sp. | reverse complement strand
AGAAGGGTATGGACTTCGCTAAGTCCAACGTCGGTGGCGGCCTGAAGACCCAGGTCGAGTTCGTCTCCGCCAACCCCGTCGGCCCCATGCACATCGGCCACGGCCGCTGGGCCGCGCTGGGCGATTCGCTCTGCCGCGTCATGGACCACGCCGGTTACGACATCCAGCGTGAGTTCTACATCAACGACCACGGCTCGCAGATGAACACCTTTGGCAACTCCATCAGCACGCGCTATATGCAGCTTGCCGACATCATCGCCAAGCAGGGCGTGGATATCGATGAGGCTCACAAGCTGCTGATCGCCGACCGCGACGCCTTTGTTGCCGACGAGAACGACGAGCATCCCGAGACCCATCCGTACCAGGACAACTTTGCCGAGACTCTGGGCAAGGACTCCTACGGCGGCGACTACATCATCGACGAGGCCGCCGAGTTCTGGCGCACCGACGGCGATAAGTGGGTCAACGCCGATCCGCAGGAGCGCATGGAGCGCTTCCGCGCGCGCGGCTACGTGAAGATGGTCGCCACCATGCGTACCCTCTGCCATGCCGTCAACTGCGACTTCGATCGCTGGTACTCCGAGCGCTCGCTGTACGTGAAGGACACCGAGGGCGAGACCGCCGGCACCTCCGCCGTCGACCGCGCTTTTGAGAAGCTCGACAAGATGGGCTACCTCTACACCAAGGACGGCGCCCTGTGGTTCCGTTCCACCGACCTGGGCGACGACAAGGACCGCGTCCTGATCAAGTCCGACGGCGAGTACACCTATTTCGCCTCCGACGTTGCCTATCACTGGGATAAGTTCCAGCGCGTCGACCACGTCATCGACATCTGGGGCGCCGACCACCACGGCTACATCGAGCGCGTCCGCTGCGTCTGCGACGCTCTTGGCTATCCCGGCAAGTTTGAGGTTCTGCTGGGCCAGCTCGTCAACCTGCTGCGTAACGGCAAGCCCGTCCGTATGTCCAAGCGCAAGGGCACCATGGTGACCCTGCAGGAGCTCGTCGACGAGGTCGGCTCCGACGCCGCTCGCTACACGCTCATCTCCAAGAGCTCCAACCAGATGGTCGACTTCGATATCGAGGCCGTCAAGAAGCGCGACAACTCCAACCCGGTGTACTACGTGCAGTACGCTCACGCCCGCGTGTGCTCCATTCTGCGCCGTGCCGCCGACGTTACGCCCGAGCAGGCTGACGAGATGGGCATGAAGGCCGTCGCCGCCAAGGCCATCGGTGAGAACGTCGATTACTCGCTGCTGACCGACCCGACCGAGCTCGCCCTTTCGCGTAAGCTCAACGAGCTCACCGACCTCATCGCCAGCTGCGCTCGCGACCGCGCTCCGTTCCGTCTGACGCACTTTGCCGAGGAGCTCGCCGGCGACTTCCACAGCTTCTATGCTGCCTGCCAGGTGCTGCCGAGCGAGGGCCGTCCCGTCGACCCCGAGCTTTCGCGTGCCCGTCTGGCCGCTTGCGACGCCGTCCGCGTGACGCTCGCCCTGGTGCTCACCCTTGTTGGCGTTTCCGCGCCCGAGCAGATGTAAGCTACGGGTCATTTGACCGCGCAGGTTTGGTTTAACTGAGCCTTGAAAGCCCGATCTCACCACGGAGGTCGGGCTTTTTGCGTTTGGCTAGACTATTTGGTTTGCTGAGAAATGCTACCAAATCGCAACTATACCGGTTTACGGGGCTGAATCGCCAACTGGCGACCATGGTGCCAATAGCAAAATTAAACCCGCAGTTAGATGGCTTATTGTTTCTTGAAAATGCAGGGTATGGTTGGCTTGCAGCATTCTGGCCCCGTAATCCGGCGTAGTTTTGAAAAATGTCTCTTGGGGACGGAGGAAAATGGATCATTTTTGTCTCGCGGAGGGGTGGCGCGGACCCGTCCGCCGCGAATCGTGCTCATCTCCTACGTTTTGCCGCATACCCCGAACCATACCGTAAAGTTCGATATAAAACCGCAAGTAGCGGACTCGCTGTTTTTGATAAAACAAGGGTATGGTCAGGGGTCCGGGGGCAAGCGTAGTAGATAGGTGCGTTTCGTGACACGGCGAATCCCGACGCCACGGATTTGCTCCTTAGTCGCTCCATTTCAAGGCGCCTTAGGGGAAGAGTGTCCCTTTTGACTAGTCGTTTAAGAACGTCCCCAATGACTAAGTTGCAGGTGACGGCGGTTGTGTTACACTAACGCTGCGTATATGACGCAAATATCTCGATACAGATCAATGATGTCCGTCGGTATTTGACGGAGCTAGACTGTTTAGCCGCCCTGAAGGTTTATGCAGGGAGCATGTGATCACAGGGCTTGAAAAGAAAGTTGAGCAAACACTGTGTCTGATCAACAGCAAGAAAACGAAATAACGACGACGCAGGCCGCTCCCGCTGCACCGGTTGTGTCGGACCAGGTCGCGGCGCCCGCGCAAGCCTCGGCTCCTAAGACGCCTAAGGCTGCTTCGACGCCTACGCCTTCAGCGGCTGAGAAAGCCGTGCCTGCAACTGGTGAGGAGGCTGTTCCGGCAAAGCCCAAGCGCACGCGCCGCACGGCCAAGCCTGCCACAGACGGCGAGGAGGTCACCAAGCCCAAGCGCCGTACCACGCGCACGACGCGCGCCAAGCGCACCGTTGCAGCTGACTCCTCGGCGCCGATTTCCGATGAGGTCGCGCAGGCACGTGCGTTGGCTCAGATTAGCGAGGCTCAGGTGGTGCGCGCCCGCCGTCGTGCTGCCGAGCGTGAGGCCGCGGCTCTGACCGAGCTTGCAGCTCCGTCTGTGCCTGAGACGCCTGCCGCCGACCAGCCGACCGAGAAGCCGGTACCGCGCACACGCCGACGCACGGCTGCTAAGGCCGAGCAGGTTGCCGATCAGGTAACCCCTGAGCTCACCGAGGCTTCGGTCCGTTCCGCGGCAGGGGAGGGCACATCGCCTGTTGAGCCCGCTGCGCCTGTCGAGAGCAGCGAAGTTCCCGTTGTCGATCCGGCTTTGCGCCCGCACCGTCGCGGTCGCAAGCCCAAGGCCTTCGTCGAGGCCGAGAAGGCCGCAGCCGCAGCTGCAGCCGCTCGGGATGCTGCGGCGACTGCCGAGTCTGCAACCGCTGCCGATGCACCCGTCCAGGATGCTACGACTTCCGAGGCCGTTTCTGCCGATGCCGAGCCCGCCGACGTCCGTCCCGGTCGCAGCCGTCGTACTGCTGCTAAGCGCACGTCCAAGGCCAAGGCTGCCAAGAAGGGTGCGTCCGAGGATTCCGCCGAGACGACCGCCGATGCATCGATTGGTGCCGCCGAGCCCCAGGACGTCGAGCAGCCTGCGTCCGTGAAGCCCAAGCGCGGTCGTAGGAAGTCCGCTAAGGCCAAGGCGTCCGAGCAGCAGGCTGATGTCGAAGCGCCGGTCGATTCCGGCGCCGAGGCCAATGACGCCGCTGCGGCCAATGCCGACGCCGCCGCAACCGATGGCGCCGCGCCCGCCGAGGCCGAAGACGGCGCTCGCCCCAACCGTCGCCAGCACAAGCGCAATGACGACCGCAGCGACCGCAAGGACGAGCGCAACAACGACCGTCGTAACCGCCAGCGCGATCGCAAACAGCGCAACAAGGAGCGCAACGCCGCCCCCACCGAGCCCACGCTTTCGCGTGAGGAGCTCGCTGCCATGAAGGTCGCCGAACTGCGCGAGAAGGCCAAGGAGTTCGAGATCGAGACGACCGGCAAGAAGAAAGCCGAGCTCGTCGAAGAGATCTACGTCACCGCTGCGAAGGCCGAGGGCTTCCGCGATATCAAGGGCATTCTGCAGATTCGCCCGGACAGCTCCGGCATCATCCACGCCCATGGCTACATGAAGTCCAACGACGACGCCTTCGTGCCCGCCTACCTCATCCGCTCCGCGCGCCTGCGCACGGGCGACGTCATCGAGGGCTCGCTGCGTCCTTCGCGCGGCGGCGACAAGCGCGCCGGCCTCGCCAAAATCACGACCGTCAACGGTCTGGACCCCGAGCAGATTCGCAACCGTCCCAAGTTCGGCGACCTCACCCCGGTCTATCCCAATGAGCCGCTGCGCATGGAGCACGGCAAGGACTCCATTACCGGTCGCGCCATCGACATCGTGTCGCCGATCGGCAAGGGTCAGCGTGGGCTGATCGTGTCCCCGCCCAAGGCCGGCAAGACCACAATCCTCAAGAAGATCTGCCAGTCTATCTCGATTAACAACCCCGAGGTGCACCTCATCTGCCTGCTCGTCGACGAGCGCCCCGAAGAGGTCACCGATATGCAGCGTTCCATCAAGGGCGAGGTTGTGGCGTCGACCTTCGATATGCCCGCCGACAACCACACTCGCGTGGCAGAGCTTGTCATCGAGCGCGCCAAGCGCATCGTGGAGCTGGGCGGCGATGTCGTGGTGGTGCTCGACTCCATCACGCGTCTTGCCCGCGCCTACAACTTGGCAGCGCCCGCCTCAGGCCGCATCCTTTCGGGCGGCGTCGATTCGGCGGCACTGTATCCTCCCAAGCGCTTCCTGGGTGCAGCCCGTAATATCGAGAACGGTGGCTCGCTCACCATCCTGGCCTCTGCTCTCATCGACACCGGTTCCAAGATGGACGAGGTCATCTTTGAGGAGTTCAAGGGCACCGGCAACATGGAGCTTAAGCTCGACCGCGACCTGGCCGACCGTCGCATCTTCCCGGCTATCGACCCCGTTGCCTCCGGTACGCGTAATGAGGACCTGTTGGTCGACGAGCAGATGCGTCCGTTTGTCTTTGGTCTGCGACGCATTCTTGCCGGTATGAACAACACCGAGCGCGCAGCCGCATCGTTTATCAAGGGTCTTAAGGGCACCAACACCAACCAGGAGTTCCTGGTGCGTTCGGCCAAAAAGCACAGCGACTACGAGCAGACGTTCTAGGTTGTCATCCACACGCAGCGATAGCCATCAATGCAATAGAGGGTCGGGGCTTTGAGCCTTGGCCCTTTTCCATATCGCCGCTCCGCGCTTATTTTTAACCATAAGACCGACGAGCAGCAGGTTTCCCGTTTCAATCCGACATCGTCGCTTGCAATCGACGGGGCGGTTTCGCATAATAGCTTTTAAGCTTCGCGACGGAAAACGCAGATGAAACGAACCATATACCGTTGCTTTGGGGCATAGCCCCGCTTCATCTTCTCTCGCGCAGCCAACTGAATGATGCGATTTGGGTGCTGGAAGATGGGGAGAGCTCATGGCTTCTTCTGATGCAACACAACGAGCAGTCCTTGCCGGACTTTCGTGCGGGATCGGCCTTGCCGCTCCCGTGGTTATGTATGCCGCGACGCTGCCGTTTTCGTCTGTGAACGAGACGGTCGTGGCGGGTGCGGTTCCCTTCGCCGTGGGCGCGGTGGCGGGCGTGGGTATCTATGCCGCCTCGCTGGGTATCTCCGAGTACCGTGCGCAGCGTGAAGAGCGTCTGTTCCAGCCCGATGCCATGGGCGGTGCCGCCAATCTCAATCAGCATCAAAGCGAGTTCAAGACCGCCTCGATTCCAGCTCAGCAGCAGGATGCGACTCCTTACGCTGCGGCTTCTGCTTCTCAGGCTCAGGCGGAGCAGTCTACCTCGGCATTCCTTTCCGGCCTGACTGGTGCGTTCCAGCGCCGTTATGCCGATGATGGTGTCCCTACCATCGCTCGAGCCGCAGATGCCATGGACGAGGCCGAGGCTTGGTCCATGATCGACAGTATGCTCGACGACGATTCGCCGGTGAGCTGCGACCCTGCACACTCGCGCGACGTCTATCAAGTCGCCATCGACGAGCTCACCAACGGCGGGCAGACCGGCTCCTTCAATCGCGACGACATCGCCGCCGCGGCGCGCGCCGTGTCGGGCTCCCAGGCCGCCCCTGCGGGCAGCACGGCGGCTTTCGTGGCACTCGTTGCCAACGCGGCAGCCAATAACGCCTACAACGCTACCTCGGGCGACGCGAACGCTTCTGCCGACAATTCGTACGTTGATGAAGCCATGACCGCGGACGAGGAGGCCGTTGCCGCCCGCCGTGCCGCCGAAAGCTCGCTTTGGGGCGCTCCTGCCCAGCAGCAGGCGGCTGAGGCTGCGCCGTACAATGCAAACCTCGCCAGCATGCCTATCATCTCCGGTGCCACGGACATCGATCTCTATGACCTCGATGAGCCTGCAGCCATCACCGCATCGATTGATGCCCAAGATCGCATCGACACCGGCGACCTTCCGGACGCCTCGCTCGAGGTTGATGTTCCCATGGCCGATTACTCGGGCCACGAGGACATGTGGGCCGCCGCCACCGCGATTCTGGATGAGATTGACGAGCCCGCTCCTGTTGCAGCGCCCGCTCCCGTCGCTGCCCCTCAGCCTGCTGCCCCCGCCTATGTCGGCCGTCACAGCGCTGTGTTCCCCGAGGATACTGCCCGTATCTCGCGCGAGAGCATCGAGCGGGCCGAGGCTATTGCCGCCGGCATTATGGAAAACCGTCGTCACGAGCGCGTCAATCAGATCCTCGAGGAAGAGATCGAGCGCCTGCAGTCCTCAACTGCCAAGCGTACGGGCCGTGCCTATCTGAGCGTTATCGAGGGCGGTACCGCCAGCTTCGCGCCGCTCCGCGCGGAGGCATAACTTCTGCATGGTTAAGATCAATCGAAAATGGGCGGTTGTAACCTGCCTGATGGCGCTCTTGATCTGGGGCAATTCGCTGGTTCCCGGCTCGGGGTCGGGCTCGCTGAGCCTAACGGTCATGGAAGCTATCCGCGGTTTCCTGCACGGCGTGGGACTTCCATATGAATGGGTGACCAACTTTGTTGTTCGCAAGTGCGCGCATTTTACCGAGTATATGGTGCTCGGCATCCTGGCAACGCATGCCTTTGATTTTGAGGGCCGGCGCACCTTTGACGTGCTGCTGCCCACGGCGGTGTTCCTGCTGCTGATTCCTTCGATCGACGAGACGATTCAGCTCTTTGTGCCGGGACGCGCTGGCATGATCACCGATGTGATGATCGACTGCTGTGGAGCGGCAACGGGCGTTGTGCTCCGATATCTCTTACGGTGGCTGATGTGCGCCAAAAAAGCCGCCTAGGACGTATTGTTTGGTCCTAGGCGGCCTTTTTTATTTGAGGGCTTATATGGGGCGTGGTGGCGTCGTTCCGTAGGTCGGATTTGCCGAGCGCGCCACGCCCTGTGGGTGCGTCTGCTACTGAAGCGCCTGTGCGCCCAGGGCCAGGCAACCCATGATGCCCTGCTTGCCCTCGAGGCTGTTGTTGACAATATAGGAATCGATGTCGTTGACCTCGGGCGTGACGATATAGCCGTTGAGCATCTCGGCGCACTTTTTGCGTGCGAGCGGCACAATGGGGGTGTGGTCGGCCACGCCGCCGCCGATGATGATCTTTTGCGGTGCGTAGCACAGCGTGTAGGTCATGAGCGCCTGTGCCAGATAGCCCGCGAGCAGATCCATGGCCTCCGGGTCATCGGCCATGTCTCCGGCGCTCTTGCCATCCCAGCGCTTTTTGACGCCGGGACCGGCGATGAGGCCCTCCAGGCAGTTGTCATGGAAGGGGCAGGCACTGTGCTCGCCGATGGTGTCACGCGGGTCGCGTGTGACCAGGATGTGACCGGCCTCGGGGTGCATCATGCCGTGGACGAGCTGACCGCC
>CAJJZO010000083.1 GCA_905197585.1 uncultured Collinsella sp. | reverse complement strand
ATAAAGCTGGCGTAGATGTCGCCCGGGGTACCGAATGCGGCGGTGAGGGTGCCGAACTCATCGAGGGCGTACACCACGGCAAAAATGCCCAGCGCTACCACGATGCGGTTGCGCTTATGCTCAAGGGACTCTTTCTTCTTACGCTTCTTCTTTTTCTTTTTGGGATAGGCGGTGGTCATGACTCGTATCCTCCCATTTGAATGAATGAACACTCGCTCATATAATTTCGCGAGCAAAGGCCGCGGCAAGCGCGGCCTTGCAGGTTGGCGTAAACCCGGGCTAGAGAATGATCTCGCAGTCCGGCTCGGCGTCGGCCGTAAACTCTACAACGCGGTTGAGTACCTCGTCGAACTCGGCGTCATCGGCTTCGAGCGTCAATTTTTGGGTCATGAAGTTGACGGACACGGATTTGACGCCCTCGAGCTTGGCCAGCTCGTCCTGAAGCTCGCGCGCACAGTTGGCGCAGTCGATTTCGTCGAGCTTGAACTGCTTTTTCATGGGGGTTCCTTTCTCTGTATTTGCGGCTTGGGTGCAGGCCGCGCTGGTACCGTGGTTGGTCGCTATTCGCAGATGTGGCTCATGCCTTGGTTGAGCATGGTGTAGACGTGGTCGTCGGCGAGCGAGTAGAGGATATTGCGCCCGTCGCGCCGGAATTTAACCAGGTGCGACTGCTTGAGTGTGCGCAGCTGGTGCGACACCGCGGACTGCGAGGTTTCGGTCGCTTCGGCGATGTCTGCCACGCAGAGCTCGCGGCCCATGAGGGCATAGAGGATCTTGATGCGCGTGGTGTCGCTGAAGACCTTGAACAGGTCGGCGAGGTCGTAGAGAAGCTCCTCGTCGGGAAGGTCCTCGGGCGAGCAGGTGGTCGGGATCGCGGGTTCGGTGGCCTCGATGTCGAGTTTCGTTTCATCAACGCGGATGCTCATTGCAATATCCTTTCATATGAACATGCGCTCATATAATTTACTTTCGATTATATGAGTGCATGTTCATATGTCAATGACGTTCAGGTAATTCGTTGTACAAAATGATGGGGAATAGGTGACGAGATCCCGGACTGAGCGTTTTTTGATAGTCGATGCCAAGGTGGGTACCCTCGTGCCGTGCAAAAAATGGAGTATTCTGCAACTATAGGGGGTCCGCTAATTTATTGCAGGTCATATAATGCAGTTCAAGAGTTATCTTAGGGTGTTAATCCGATGAGTTCTTCCTCAAATGTTGTCTAACGCTCTCACGCAAGAGTGATTTCGCTTCACATTTGGATCCACTCGAGGGTGATAGACACCCGACCTTGCTGAATACTCGCAATTTTGCACATCGTTAGGGTACCCACCTTGTTAGCCGGCCTAGTTTCCGGCACCGAAGACCTTGCCCTCGGGCGTGAGACTGCTTGTTTGGGCAAATGATGGGCTGTCGGATTCGACAGTCTGCATGTCATCGATTGCTGCAACTTCATTAATTGTCGGGTCATCCAGCGTGATGCCTTCGAGTGTTGCTTTTTCGAGGTCGATTCGTTGACGCTCTTCGGAATCCTGGCGAAGCTGCTTCTGAATTCGCTTTTTCTCTTCTATAAACCTTCTGAGCACAAACTGTCTCAGGTCCTCTTGCATGATTTGAAAGTCTTTTGGCAGACGCGAGGGGCGTACGCCCTCTTTCCGCTGGATTGCTTCCATGACCCTAACAAAAGAGCTGGCATGCATAAAGGAATAACGGCTGACGGTGATGATTCCGTATCCCATGGACGCAAGCGCATTCTTGCGCTCCTCATCGATGGCGCGGTCTTCTTCCGCGTCATGATAAAAACCGTTGTATTCAATGTCTGTGCGAGATTTCTTTAGATATGCATCCATAAAGAACTTTTTGCGTCTCGTGAGATTCTTTGCGGCAACGGTGACCTGCACCTCGTAATCGGTCTCAATTCCCCTAATACCAAGCCCTCCTTCGCTTTTGGGCAGCGTTAGCATCATGACAAAGGCCGTTTCCATAGGAGACCGGCATCCGTCGCGCACACATTGGATCGCCTTTCGGGCAAGAGCCAGACCGTCGCATCTGGTAATGGAATTAAAGAACTGTTTTAGCCTCTCGGTCGAGGTGAGCGCGAAACGCTCGGTATAGGAGGTGGAAGAGTCGGTTCCAAGGGAATAAGCGCCGCACAGTTCAAAGTAGTACTCCACTAGTTCGCGAAAAGAAAGATAGGTGGCGGCCTGAAGTGCGCAAAGCTCAACGCCAACAATGAAGATGCCATCTTTGAGCTCTATAAAGCGTGAGTTCGAGAATCGTTTTGAAGAAACGTGGCATTGACAGTTCATTGCATAGCGCGCATTCCTGCGATCAAACACCATCACCTCGAGGGAATCATTTGCGTCGAGGGAAACATCATGTTTGGTGAGCCATTCTGCGGCTGCGTCAAGGAGCGTTCCGGTGGGACATGATCCGTAAATCGCGGCAGGGTTACAGGACTCGATGCCTTTCGCAGACACCGAATGCGCGGCCTGGTAGACCGCTTTTGCAGTGGTATGTGACAATACGATACTCATGGTATATATCGTGTCAGCTAATGCCGTGTTGATGGCGCTGAGTGAAAAAGTCGTTTTAGAGGTCTAACCAAATGCTGTCCAAAAACTTGACGCAATTATGAGTTGGTATGCCCTAAATAAAAGTTTTCGCAGCTTAGCTATAGCATATAACTACTCAACTGCCGCACATTTGATAGTGATGCATCACCATCCGATAACGAATTACGTGTCGGGAATTGGCCGAAATCGTTCAAAATGAGGGTTCAGAATTTGTGATGGCAGATTTATTTGTGGAACGTAGGGCGGCCTCGCTGCGGGGGGTTCCCGCTGCGAGGCCGCTCGTGATCTACGCCGTGTTTGTCGTAGACGTTTCTACTTGGCAAATAGGTTCTTGAGGTTGAACTCGGCTTGGACGGTGCGGAGCATGAGGTCGGTGTCGTCCAGGCCCAGATGCTGCTCGTTGGCGTCGGCGGCGAGGGTTCCACGGCGGCGCGCCCAGTTCTCGAGCGCGGCGGGGGCGGATTCGCGGGGGAGCGAGCGGACGTCGGCATCCAGGCTGCGGCAGATCTGGCGCGAGTCGATGACGATAATCTTGCCGGCACGACGCGCCTCGGCGTAACCGTCCAGGTGAATCTTGAACCAGCTGTCCTCGAACGCGGCGTTATGCGCCATGTACGGGTACTTCTTCATAAGCTTGAGCAGCTGCTTCTGCAGTCCCTTGTTCTCACGGAAGGGCGTTTTGCCGTCGATGTCGTCCCAAGTGATGTGGTGGATATTCGACAGCGGCACGTCCTCGCCGCGATAGATGTCGGGCAGGCCGCAGTAGTGTGCTTCGGCGTCATGCGGCACGGCGTCGCTGGTGAGCTCCATGATTTCCCAGCCCACGTTGATGATGTAGCCGCGCTCGGGCGCGCGACCGGTGGTTTCGATGTCGATGCCCAGCACCGTGCCTTGGATGGGCTTGCGAGCGTAGGCGACGCCGAGCGCGTCGCGGTCGCCGCGGATCTCGCGCATGACGGACGCGGCAGTGCGCTTTTGCATCTTGCCGATGGCGGCGCAGGTGTCGGCATCGGACAGGCCGCGCGAAAGCGTCGCGGGCGTCACGTTGCGCAGGCGTGCCTCGCCAATCTGGTCGCACAGGTCGCGGTTGCGGTCGGCCAGGTCGCGCACGGTGGCAAAGTCGAAGCCGGGGTCGCCCTCGGCGGTAAAGTACTCGGTCTCGAGCACCTTGAGGGCCTCTTCGCCCTTCTGGCGCTCGGACTCCATGGCGCCGTGATCGCCATAGATAAACATGGGGATAAACGGCTGACGCTCGTATTCGAGTGCTTGTGAAACGTTCATAGACTGCTCCTTGGACGGGCCGCGTCGCGCGGCTCGGTGGCATTGAGTTATGGCGAGATGATAGTTTACCATGGGCAACTATTGGCATCGCGCCTAGGACAACTACAATACCCTAGTTGACCGCTAGGACTTTTACAATGCTGCCGAAAGACACGAAAGGTTCCATCCGTCATGGATTTGCTGATTGATATTCTGCTTGACGCCGGCAAGGACACGCTCTCGCTGGTGCCATTCTTGTTGGTGACGTATCTGGCTCTCGAGACCTTGGAGCACGTCGCGGGTGACCGCGTTAACGGGGCCATCAAGCGCGCCGGCGCCGCGGGTCCCGTGGTTGGCTCGTTGCTGGGCATGGTGCCGCAGTGCGGCTTTTCGGCAATGGCGGCCACACTGTACGCCGGTCGCGTCGTGACCTTGGGCACGTTGGTGGCGGTGTTCCTTTCGACCTCCGATGAGATGCTGCCGCTGTTGCTCGCCGAGCAGGTGCCCGTGCAGACCATGGCGATGCTTTTGGCTTCGAAAGCGCTGATCGCACTGGTCACGGGCTTTATCGTGGACGCCGCCATTCGCGGCCTGCGTCGTAACGCTCGCGCGCATGCGGCGATTCGCCGTACCGTGCTGGGAACCGCGGCCAACCCGGCCCACGTGAACTGCGCGCACGACGACCACACTGGCGGTGACATCATCGACGAGGTGGCCGAGGCGGGCGTGAGCGCCGATCACATCCATGAGCTGTGCGAGCGCGACCATTGCGGTTGCGATGAAGACGAGGACGAGCACGAACACGGACATGGCCACGATCACGGTCATGAGGACGAGCCTGAACCCCCTGATGGCAACGGTCACTCCCGCTCTCACGAGGGCGCGCCCCTCCTGTCGATTATTCGCAGCGCCATCTCGCACACCGTGCAGGTATCGGTATTCATTTTTCTGGTGACGCTGATTCTGGTCGCCGTGCTCGAGACCTTCGGCGAGTCTGCGATCGAGCAGTTCCTGCGTGGCAACGAGACGCTCGCCGTCCTGGGTTCGGCGCTTGTCGGCCTGATTCCCAACTGCTCGGCCAGCGTCGTCATCACACAACTGTACCTGGAAGGCGCGCTGCAGCTGGCCCCGATGCTCGCCGGCACGCTCATCTCTGCTGGTGTGGGCTACCTGGTGCTGTTCCGCACCAACCGCAGCGCCCGCGAAAACGTCCTGTTCCTGATCATGATGTACGTCATCGGTGCCGGCTGGGGCCTCATCCTATCCGCCGTTGGCCTTTAAGTAGATTATTGGGACATGTCTTACGATCTACCCCTGTGACCAGGGCATTCCCCGCTGCCAAAACAAAAAGGTAGATTTTTAGGCATGTCCCGAAAATCTACCTTGGTTAGCGCAGCAGCTCGGTGAGGTTGCGCTTAAAGCGGGCGCGGTCTTCGCTGGTAAATGCCGCCGGACCGCGAGTGCGACCGCCGGCGCGGCGCACCTTCTTTTCCTCGTGGCGAATAAACAGTTGCATGTCGATGGTCGCCTTATCGTAGACGCGCCCGCGCACGCCGATGGCGGCGGCATCGCGCCCGAGCACCATGCTCGCCAAGCCAATGTCCTGCGTCACGACTACGTCGCCCGCCTGCAGGCGTTCGACAATGGCAAAGTCGGCGCTGTCGGCGCCCACGCTCACATCGAGCGTCGTGACCCAAAATCCGCGTCGCGCATGCTCGACGTCGCGCGGATCGTTGCGGCGAATGTGGCGTTCCAGGTTCTGCGTGCTGTTGCCGGCGATAACGACGGCAACGCCCGCCCGCCGCGCGCAGTCAATCGACTCGCGCGTGACCGGGCAGGCGTCTGCATCAATAAAGAGCGTTCGCGGCATCTAGTGCACCAGTTTGCCAAATTGAATAGCGCGAACAATCAGCGTTACGCCAAACACCAGCAGTGCGGCGCCGCTAAAGATGACGAGCATCTTGGCCGACCACAGCGGATAGATAAACACGAACATGCCGGCGATGATGGAGAGTGCGCCGCTCAGGATGGCGAGGGCACGGTTGGACGAAAGCTCGGACTCCAGAATGGACATGACACCTTCGACGATCCAGCCAAAGCCGGCCACGATAACCACCATCGTGGTGAGCGTCGCGGTCGAGAAGGCCTGGTTGCGCAGGATTATGACGCCGCCCAAGATAATGAGTAGGTTGGAGATGATGCTCGTCACGCGCCAGCCGGTGGGCAGCAGTGGCTCGAAAACAGCGGTAAACAGCCTGATCGCGGCCGTGATCACAAAGTAGAAGCCCAAGACGGTCGTTAGGAAGACGAGGGACTTGGCAGGCGCAAACAGCAGTGCGATGCCGGCGACGAGCGCCAAGACGCCCGTGATGGCGTAAATCCAGCGCACGGCCTTGACGGCCTTGCCTGCCATGCTTTTCTCGTCAAATCCAAACTGGCTCGATTTTTGGTCATCATTCTTAAAGATGCCCATAATGTCTCCGTTCCGTGCGGTGCACGTCGCGTTCATTGCTCTCCGTGCGGCGTACGCCAAAAGTGCTGCAACAAGTATCGCCCAAGGGCGCCGATGCATGGGGCGGGAAGGACGAATTGCCGCCCCACATTCCCGAATTGTTACTTTTGTTCCCGCTCCAGTGAGGATTAATCAACAATTGTAGAACATTACGCCGCTGTATGTAATTGCCTAGGTTTTAGGTTAGATTCTCCTAAGGACAATTGGCTTGTATTGGGGGTCCCTATGAACGAAGCAGTTCCCGAGGCACCGTCGAGTGTCGAATCGATGGCAAAGCAAGGTTGCGAAAAGCTCGGCCTGGATGCGTTCGATGCGTTGGTTCGCCGCGCTCGCACGTGCCGCCGCTTTGACGAGTCCATGCGCGTGCCGCGCGAGTTTTTGCTCGAGCTGGCGGAACTGGCGCACCTGGCTCCCTGTGGCGCCAATGCTCAGCGTCTGCGTTTTCATGTGGTAAGCGGTGCAGAGGACTGCGCGCGTGTATTTGACGAGCTTGCATGGGCCGGTGCGCTCAAGGATTGGCCGGGCCCCGATGAGGGTGAGCGCCCGACCGGCTACATCGCGATTCTGGCCGAGCGCGCCGTTCCGGGCAAGCCCGCCGCTCCCATTACCGAGGTCGACACGGGCATTGCCGCGCAGACGATGATGCTCGCCGCCCGCAGCGCCTCGCCCGAGGTGGCAGCCTGCATGTTCAAGGCCTTTACGCCCCGCGCGATCGATGCCATGGGGCTCGATAACGACAAATATGAGCTCAAGCTGATCATGGCGTTTGGCGTTCCGGCCGAGACACAGGTGATCGATGCGATCGATTCCAACCCCGACGGCTCCATCAATTATTGGCGCGACGAGGCGCAGGTGCACCACGTACCCAAGCGTTCGCTCGCCGACGTGCTGGTGTAGTTGAGTGTCACCGCGGTGTGATCCGGCGGTAAACCACCACAAAGGTGCCTGTCCCCTTTGTGGTGGTACGAGGGGAGGGTGTGTGGCAGATCTGTATTTGGTTCGGCATGGGCAGACTGAGCTCAATGTGCAGAGCATTTTGCAGGGCTGGCACGATTCGTCGCTTACGGCGCGCGGGCGCGAGCAGGCGCTGACGGCGCGTACGGCGTTTGCGGCGCGTGGCGTGGCCTTTGATCATGTGTATTCCTCGCCGTTGGGCCGGGCGCGGCATACGGCCGAGCTTATCGTTGGCGAGGGCCGTTCCATAGAGCTGGTCGATGACCTGCGTGAGTGGCATTTTGGCTCGCTGGAGGGCACATCAAATCGCGAGATGCCGCCGCAGCCCTGGGGT
>CAJJZO010000082.1 GCA_905197585.1 uncultured Collinsella sp. | reverse complement strand
CGGCGGCGGGACCGGCAGCCGCGGCAAACGAAACACCGTGGTAGGAGGGGTTGGGCTCAGCGATCTGGGCGTACTTTCCGCTCGCCTTCCAATCGAAGTTACCGCCGTCGACGATCACACCGCCCAGCGAGGTGCCGTGGCCGCCGATGAACTTGGTTGCGGAGTGGACGACGATGTTGGCACCATGCTCCAGCGGACGGAACAGATACGGGGTGCCGAAGGTGTTGTCGACGACAACCGGCAGACCGTGCTTCTTGGCGATCTCGGAGATGGCGTCGATGTTGGGGATGTCGGAGTTGGGGTTGCCGAGCGTCTCGAGATAGATGACCGTGGTGTTGTCCTTGATGGCACCCTCGACCTCTTCCACGTTATGGGCATCGACAAACGTGGTCTCGACGCCAAACTGGGAGAGCGTATGCTCCAGCAGGTTGTAGGAGCCACCGTAGATGGTCTTCTGAGCCACCACGTGGTCACCGGCCTGGGCAAGAGCCTGCAGGGTATAGGTGATGGCAGCAGCACCGGAGGCGACGGCAAGACCTGCCACGCCACCCTCGAGGGCGGCGATACGGTCCTCGAAGACGCCCTGGGTGGAGTTGGTCAGACGGCCGTAGATGTTACCGGCGTCGGCAAGACCAAAGCGGTCGGCGGCGTGCTGGGAGTTGCGGAACACATAGCTCGTGGTCTGGTAGATAGGCACGGCACGGGAGTCGGATGCAGGATCGGCGCTCTCCTGGCCAACGTGCAGCTGCAGGGTATCGAAACCAAAGGTGTGCTCGGGGTTGTTGATGAACTGGCTCATGATGATCTCCTTGATCGAACAAAAGTTAATAAATTAGAGAGAAGTAAGTCGCTGTCTCCTGATCACGCCGACGGGCGCAAACAGGAGCCCGGCATTCGTCTTGGCAAGCAATTCATATGCGGGCCTCCTTTCGCATCCCGGTTCCGTGGTTGGCTTAATTACCTACCGCCTTTGTGTGTTTTGAATAGTACGAGCATTGTTTCCCTCGGTCAATCACTTAAAAGCGCTAACCTGTTATCGGTTTTATAGATAGCTATCGAAGGGACGGGCGCCGATGACCCTCCAGCAGCTTCGCTTTATGATCGCCGTGGCAGAGTCCGGTTCGATCAACGCCGCAGCCCAGCGCCTCTATACGGCGCAGTCCAATATCTCCAATGCCGTCAAAAGCCTGGAGCAGGAACTTCATATCGAAATCTTTACGCGCTCCAGCCGCGGTGTTGCACTCACCAACGACGGCACCGAGCTTTTGGGTTATGCACGCCAGGTCGTAGAGCAGGCCGACATGCTCGAGGCCCGCTACGAGGACGGCGGCACCCCGCAAGCCCGCCTCGCCATTTCCGCCCAACACTACGCCTTTTCGGTCGAGGCCTTTGTCAACGTAGTCGAGCGCTGCCGCGACAGCAAGTTCGAGTTCATCATGCGCGAGACCACCACATCGCAGATCATCGATGACGTCCGCGCATTTCGCAGCGACATCGGCATCCTCTATCTGGACGACTTTAACGCCCGCGTTCTGCAGAAGGCTTTTGCCGATGCGCGCGCGAGCTTCCATCCCCTATTCAACGCGACGGTCCACGTCTTCGTTAGCGAGCGCCACCCGCTTGCCCGCCGCCCGCAGCTGTCCCTTGCCGACCTCACACCATATACGCGCTACAGCTTTGAGCAGGGAACCTCAAACTCCTTCTATTACGCCGAGGAACCTTTTAGCTATATCCCTTGCGACCGCAACATACGAATCTCGGACCGCGGAACACTTACTAACTTACTTATCACGTCGAACGGCTACACCCTGTCGACCGGTGTCCTCTCCAATGAAATGCAATGGGGTATGGCATCGATCCCGTTAGCAGACGCCCCAACGATGCACGTAGGCTATATCATGCACAACGAGCGCAAGCCCTCTTCCCTCTTGCAGCAATACCTCGACGAGCTCAACCGCATCATCCATGCCAACTAACTGTCGGAAGACGGGGTAGAAATCGTAGATTGCTAGCCCCCGGCGGGCATGGCGCTACAATGGTCACTCACACGAAACGTACCCAACGAAAGGAAGCCCGTGAAGGTCATCATCTATACCGACGGCTCGGCCCGATCAAATCCGGGACGCGGCGGCTACGGCGCCGTACTCAAATACACCAACCCCGCCGGCAAGACCTTCACCTCCGAGCTTTCGCGCGGCTACGCCAAGACCACCAACAACCGCATGGAGCTCATGGCGGTCATCGTGGCGCTCGAGGCACTTAACCGCCCCTGCGAGGTCGAGGTCCATTCCGATTCGCAGTACGTCGTCAACGCTTTCAATAAACACTGGATCGACGGCTGGAAAAAGCGCGGATGGAAAACCGCCAACAAGCAGCCCGTCAAGAACCGCGACCTGTGGGAGCGCCTACTCACCGCCAAAAGCAAGCACAAGGTTGAGTTCATCTGGGTTAAGGGTCACGCCGGCCACGAGCTCAACGAGCGCTGCGATGAGCTCGCCACCACGGCGGCCGACGGCAGCAACCTCGATATCGATACCGGCTTTAACGAGAGCGACCTGTAATAGCGTTTTCGCGCAGCTTTATATCCCCACGCGCTACACTCATCCTGTAGACCAAACAACGCAAGGGGGACGTATGCTGCGCATCGCGACCATCGGCACATCCATGATCACCGACGACTTTATCCAAGTCGTCAACGCCAACGACCAAGCCGCGTTTGTGGGCACGCTTTCACGCGACGCCAATCGCGGTACTGCCTTTACCGCCGAGCGCGGTGGCGAGCGAAACTTTACGTCACTCGATGAGCTTGCGGCAGCCGTCGACGTCGACGCCGTCTATATCGGCAGCCCTAACGCACTTCACTACGAGCAGGCCCTTGCCTGCATCGCCGGTGGCAAGCACGTCATCGTCGAGAAACCCTTCTGCGCCACCGAAGCGCAGGCGCTGGAAGTCTTCCGCGCTGCCGAGGCAGCAGGTGTCGTGGCCCTCGAGGCCATGCGTCCCCTCCACGATCCCGCCTTCCACGCCATCGAGGACGCCCTGGGCGAGATCGCCCCCATCCGCCGCGCCTCATTGCGCTTTGGCAAGTATTCCTCGCGCTACAACGAGATTCTCGCGGGACGCGCCACCAATATCTTCGACTGCAATATGGCATCGGGTTCCCTCATGGACATTGGCGTCTACACCGTCGAGCCCATGGTCGAGATTTTCGGCATGCCCTCCGGCCTTACGAGCATGACTACTCTGCTCGACCCCACCACGCGACAGCTCACGCACGGCCCCATCGACGGCTGCGGTTCCATCCTCGCCAGCTACGGCGGTGGCCGCATCTCCGTCGAGCTCGCGCACTCCAAAATTACGAATGACCTGCTGCCCTCGCAGATAGAAGGCGAGCGTGGCACTATCCAGATCGACCATCTGTCCACGCCCCGCAACGTCCGCATCGACTATCGCGGCGACGTCGTACGCGGCTCGGCGACCGAGGCACCGCGCGAACAGGACGAGAACGGCCGCGTGCTCGACCTGCCCAAATCGAACAACACTATGGAATACGAACTCACAGACTTTATCACCGCCATCGACGGCATCGATAACGTTAAGGAAGAGATTTGGGAGACCCCGGCGGGACGCCACGAGCTTGGCCACTACCGCGATGTCACACTCGTCTCACTGTGCATCATGGATGCCGTGCGCCAGCAGGCCGGCATAACCTTCCCGGCCGACGCAGGCAGGCAGGCATAGCGATGGCCCTCTTCGATACGTGCTTCTCCAGCGTCACCGGCGGCAGTCGAGAGCCTCAAAAACCATCAAACGTCGAGCTCGAGCTGCGCCGCAGGCTTACCGTACTCGCAAGCGACGAGGCCACTCAAGACACTCCCCTGCGCTATTTCCTGCGCTGGGCGGGGCAAGTCCAGGGCGTTGGCTTTCGCTTTACCAACACCAACCTCGCGCAGGCACGCGCGCTCACCGGCTGGGTGCGTAACATGGAAGACGGCTCAGTCGAGATGGAGATACAGGGAGCTCCGGCAAACATCCTATCTCATCTCGAGGCACTTCATGCCTCCTACGAGCGCATGGGAACGCGTTTTCGCCTCGTAGATGCCCAGGCCCGAGCCCCACTTGCCAATGAAGACGGTTTCAGTCCTCATTATTATTATTGTGTGCTAAATACGGTATCATTTACCTACGACCGTTGATAGAAAAGAGGCGAGGCGCATGGCGGTGCAAAGAAGGAATACCAAGCAGCGAAAGCTGGTTCTTGACGCCGTGCGCCAAAGCTATAACCATCCCACCGCCGACGAGATCTACAACGCCGTGCGCGAACAGGATGACAAGATCAGCCGCGGCACGGTCTACCGCAACCTCAATCTCTTGGCAGATGCCGGAGAAATCCTCTCGATCAAGACGCCGGGCGGGAGTCGCTTCGATCGCACCATCGAGCCGCATGCGCATATCATCTGCACCTCGTGCAGCCGCGTCATCGACGTACCGCTCCCCTTCGATGCCCAGCTCGACGCCAAAGCGTCCGAGCAAATCGGCTGGCACGTCACGTCGCACTACACCATCTTCGAGGGTCTCTGCCCCGACTGCCGGTAGATGTTTGGGACATGCCCGCAAATCTACTTGCCCATCCGCTACAGCAAGCAGCACATTTCTAGGCATGTCCCGAAAACCTACTCGGCGAGCAGGCGGCACAGTTCTTCTTCGACCGTGCGCACATAGCGAACGCGGTCGTTGATGCCACGCATGCTGGGATTGCAGCTCTCCATCAGATAGGGATGGCCCACGACGTTGAGCATGTCGCGATCGTTCTCATTGTCGCCAAACGCCATCATCTCATCGGGCGAAATCCCCAGGGCACGACCGTAATCGGCAAGCGCGGCGCCCTTGCCCGAACCGAAACCGATAAAGTCCGTCCATTCGGTTCCCGACGTCATCACGTCGACACGGTCGCTAAAGAGGCGCTCAAAATGCTCCAGCGCCGCTGGCTGATCCACCTCGGGCGTCTGGAAGGCAATCTTAATGACGTCCTCGTCGATGTCCTTGGGGCGGTCGACCACCGCCACATCGCAGTGGACCTCATAGCGCAAATGATCGACGAACACATCGTTGCCGCTCATGGTGTAGAGGTGTCCCTCACATGAAAGGGTCACGTCGGCATGGGGATACGCAACCACGGCATTCGCGATATCCATAGCAAGGCCACGCTCCATGGAACGCTTGACAACGGCACGCCCCTCGCTCATCACCAGGGCTCCGTTTTCGCATACATAGGCGAGCTCATCGGCCACCGGGGCAAACAGATAGCGTAAGCTCGCATATTGACGGCCGCTCGCCGGCATAAACACGATACCGCGACGATGCAGCTCATCGATAAGCTCAAAGGCCTCGGAACGCGGCTCGCGCTCCCCCGGGTGCAGCAACGTGCCGTCCAAATCGCATGCAATCAACTTGATTCCCTCAAGACCCATACGCTTCCCCAAAGCCTCCTATCAACAGCAAGACGGACCTTGATTGGTCGCCCCTCAAAGCCCGTCTTGCGCATACGCGCGCTTAGCCGCGCGTCTTTTTTACGATGGTAAAGTCCGGAGCCATGCTAACGACGACCTCCGCCGCACTCGACGCAAAGCGCCGGTCCGTATCGAGTTCACGGGTAACCACCGAGAGCCGAACACCCTCGATACCCCGGAGCATGCGGCCCAAAACAGGCTGCACCGGCGTATACATGCGCACGGTATGCTCGTCCGAGTCGCCCCGGAAGAGCGGCGCATGCATGTTGCCGATCTCCCAGCACGCATGCGCGAGCGCAATCGGATCCATGCGGTCGACTTCGACCAAATAGACCTCGGCGCTGCGCAGGCGCACGACAACCGCCACGGGCACCACACCCGAACGGTCAATGGCGAGCACGTCGCCATCGGCAAGACGACCGCCGTCGGCAGCATCCAGCCGAACATCGACCGTGCGCCCCAGCTCCGTCACGCCCACAAATGCGCATACATCAGCCTGGTCCCAATCGAGCAGCAGATCATCGACCTCAAAGACACCGCCCAGCTCCCGGCGAAGCAAAAGCTCATAGGACGGGTCGTTGAGATTTCCGAGGCACGCTGTCGAAACCAGATTTGCAGGCATAGCCTAACCCTCGACCTCGACGAGCTCGATATCAAAGTTGAGATCCTTGCCGGCCAGCTCGTGGTTGGCGTCGAGCGTCACGGCCTCGGGCGTCACGTCGATGACCACGGCGGGGACGGGCATACCGCTCGGCGTGGACAGGAAGAGCTTCATGCCCTTCTCGATCTGCTCGATGTTGGGAACCTGCTCGGCCGGGAAGGTCAGAACCATCTCGGGATTGTGCTCGCCGTAGGCATCGGCAGCAGGAATGTGCACGGTCTTCTTCTCGCCCACCTGCATGTCGACAACAGCGGCGTCGAAGCCCTTGATCATCTGGCCGGCGCCGCAGGTGAACTCCAGCGGCTCGCCGCGATCGTAGGAGCTATCGAACTGCGTGCCGTCATCGAGCGTGCCACGATAATGGGTCTTGACCTTCTTGCCCTGGTTGGACATGGTAACCTCCGTGATAAGGGCGGCGCACAACGCGGGCCGCCGTGAACATATGGCGCTAACTATACCCTAGTCATACAATTCAAAGACAGTTTGCAAAGAAACGCTGCAACCGGAGGAACCATGGCATATCCCGTATTTGACCTACACTGCGACACCGCCGACCGCATCGGCTGGGCCACGCTCGATCTCGACCTGCGCTTTACCGCCGGCACCGACGGTTATTTCCCCGGCGACGAAACGCATCCGCAAGATTTCGACCTCATCGAGGGCAACGCCTGCGCCATCTCGCTCGCAAAGATCGGCAACACGCCATGGGCACAGTGCTTCGCCACGTTTGTCCCCGATGAGATTCCCGCCGCCCACGCCGCGCGCTTCCAGGCGCAGATCATGGCGCATATGAGCGGCCAGGCAACGCTCAACCACGACCGCATGGTCAACGTACGCAGCGCCGCAGACATTCGCCCCGCGCTCAAGGACGGCAAGGTCGCCTGCATCCACACCATCGAAAACGCCACGTTCTTTGCCGAGGACCCCGCGCTGATCGAGGTGCTCAAGAGCTTGGGCGTGCTCATGTCATCACTCAGCTGGAACGCGCAGGGACCGCTCGCGAGCGGCCACGACACCCACGCCGGCCTCACCGCCGCCGGCATCGAGGCACTTACGCAGATGGAGCACGCCGGCATGGTACTCGACGTCTCCCACCTCAACGATGAGTGCTTTGACGAGGTTGTCGCCCACGCCACGCGCCCCTTCGTCGCAAGCCACTCCAACTCCCGTGCGGTTTGCGGCGTCAAGCGCAACCTCACCGACGACCAGTTCCGCACCATTCGCGACATGGGCGGTATCGTCGGCCTCAACTACTGCAGCGAGTTCCTTTCCAACGACGCAACCGACAAGACCGCCGCAGACGTCACCTTCGACCAGCTGGCGGCACATATCGAGCACTGGCTCGACCTGGGCGGCGAAGATGTCATCGCGCTCGGCGGCGACTGGGACGGTGCCACGGTACCCGCTTTCCTCTCCGATGCCAGCAAGATGCCCGAATTCCAGAACATGCTCTCCAAGCACTTTGGC
>CAJJZO010000081.1 GCA_905197585.1 uncultured Collinsella sp. | reverse complement strand
ATCGTTGCTTTTCCTGCATCCATCCTTAAAGCCCTATCTATCCTTTGCGGTTATTGCTGGCGGGGTCAATTTTATCAATACGCTGCTTGACCCTTTAATGTTCCCGGTCCTTGCCGTCTTCTCCCCAGAAGGTGCTCGAAGATGATGCGCAGGTCCTCGTCATCAAGGCAGCCGCCCTCGAGGCAGCCACGGTCGATGGTATCGATCATCGTCTGCCCCTTCTTCTTCGAGCGGTCGTAGATCACTGTGTCGAGGGATAGCTCCCTGCCGTCGCGCGTGAACATCTCGTGCATGAATTCGGCACTGTTCGCTTGACTTCAATCGCGTACCGCGTGCTCGAGCGGGCCGCTTCCCCTCGATATGGCGACATCCCAATGCTCGCAGTTAAGCAGAAGAAGTCGGTTCATGAACTCGACGCCCGAAAAACCGAGTCTCGCAAACGGCGGAAATAGAGGGTCATCTGAAAAGACCGCAGCATACTCACTGCTCAACGGCATATACGCGAGATGAAAATCGTACGAGTCGTCCTCGGGCCCGATGATGAACATAGGCATCGACGTCGTAACGAACCCTGAGCCGACGGGTGCCCTAAGGATGGAGAAGCTCTTCTCAAAAAAAGCCTTTCGAATACGGTTAACTGGCACAATATCATCGTTGGAGAAGAGCATGGTTGCGGCGGCGGCAAGCTCGACCACCGCTTGGGAATCCCCGCGCCAATCCGACCAATCGAGCAAGCCGAGCTCATAGGGTGTCAGATGAACGTTTCTGAGCAGCTCTTCGGCAGTCTCGCGTAACCATTTCTTGTCGACGCGCATACTGATAGGGTGCCGGACGATGATATTTGCCGCCAGCTCGCAAACGGCGGCTTTCCCATCAGAATACCCTTCGTCTTCGCACTGGTCTTCTTTCTGGCGTTCCAAAAAGCGATCGTAAAGCGGCGCGATGCGGCTCTCGAGCTCAGATAGCTTAACCTCGATGAGGTTCTGCGCATAGAATCTGTCTGTCGCATCGCCTGTCGCATCGGCATGCTCGACCTCATAAAGATCGCGCATGCTGCAAAGGTTCTCGCAATTCGTGCGGAAGAAGGAGCCCTTCTGTCTGCTGTAGGCATGAAGCTGCCCGGAGGAATCCGCGAAATGGCGCAGGTAGAACCGCGGCACCCAGTGCTGCTTTCGCGTCATCTTTCCGGGCAGCTTCGACATCCTAAGCCTTCACCGCCTTTTTATTATGTAATGGCTTAGTGTTATTGAAGACTTACTTACTCACTGTAATCATGTTAGCACACCGACCAAGGATTTCTATGAGTCCTTATTTGTTCCACCCTTTGGCAATAGTCGCTGTCGTCACGAGCAAGCCGCTTGCGACTTCCCACGCGGAGTTAAACAATAATTGCAAACTGAAGCTGCAAATCCGCCCGACAAGGCTCTTTTATAAAACCCATTGTTTAGACGACCAGCAATCTCATCAGGCTTTCACCTTGAATAGTTTCCCAGCCAATCTGCGTGACTGCCTCCGACAGCTGTCTATCATGCGTAACCAACAGTAACGCGCCAGAGAAACCGCTCAGCATTTCCTGCAGCGCCTCAATAGAGCCCACATCAAGATGATTCGTAGGCTCGTCGAGTACGAGGAAGTTGGGATTCGTAACAAGCTGTTCAGCAAGCATGAGTTTGCGGAGTTCGCCAGGACTCAAATCGTCGCCATCGAGCAGTCTGTCAGGGTCGGAGTTCAACCGCGCCACGATGGAGAGGATGCGACCTTTCGTCTCCTGGTCCTGGTCTCGGAGATGCCTCAGGGCTCGCTCGCGTTCCTCTGGCCCGACGTCCTGGGGAACGTACGCAACTTTGACATTATCAGGAACAGATTCGATGATGCTTCGTACCACCAGGCTCTTTCCCGTTCCGTTCGCACCGGTCAGCACCACGTGATCCGTTGGTGAGATCCAGAGCTCCGGCACATCTATCGAGAACTCGCCAGCAGACAGTCGCGATGCCTCCAAGTGCGCCACGCAACTTGAGCGTGCAGTGACGCCGAACTCGCCGATACGATGGTCGTATCTTTTCGAGACGGTTTTCTTGGAAAGCTCTGCCTCGGCCTTTGCGAGCCGTCCGCTCATTTTGGACGAGAGCCTCCCTGCAACGCCGTCCTTGCCAGAGACTATGGCGCGTCCGATCTTCTCGCGAGCGTCGCTGTCTTTTTTGCTCAAACCGCGCTTGCTTCGCTTGCCCTTCTGACGTGCCGCCTCTTCGCTCCTGCGCTGGGCTTCTGCCTTCAGGCGCTTCGCTTCACGAGAGGCTTGCTCGCGATCCCTCATCGCAGAGGCGCGTTCGCTCGCCGCTTGGTCGCTTGCCTTTGAGTACCCGCCGGGGCGCATGGTCCAACGCGCGCCCTCGCACATGAGGCTCTGGCCCACAAGGCTATCGAGCAGGTCTCTATCGTGCGAGATGAGGATGCCGATGCCGCTGAAGGAGGCCAGCGCCTCCTTCACGATGTCGCGCGTGGCGGCATCGAGGTCGTTGGTCGGCTCGTCCATGATGAGGATATCTGGTTGTGCATAGAGGGCGCATGCGATTTGGATCCGCTTCTGTTGACCGCCCGAGAGCGTGTCGTAGCGCCAGAACCAGTCGTCTTCGATGCGGAGCAGTGCCCTTGCCCGTTGCGCCTCCTTGCCCCAATCCGATGCGAGATCGAAGAGATCGTCCGGTTCCTGCGTCGAGTCTTGCTGGCAATACGACGCGAACAGACTCGGGCTCACTGTCCCGGAATCGGGTGTAATAGCGCGGGCGGCGATACGGGCGAGCGTGCTCTTCCCGCATCCGTTGTCGCCGATGATGCCCGTCCATCCCGATGGGAACGTGGCGCTGACGTCTTCGATGGCAGGCGATGCCGTACCGGGGTAGGTATAGCTGATGTGAGTGAGATTCAGTTGCATGGCGAGCTCCTTTGAGAGGAGGTCGCGCAGGGTCAGGCACGCGATGTATGGATTCGGAACGAGAAGACACTGAAGCGATGCGGCACCCTGAAGCGCGACCGGATGTACAGAGTGGTCGTATGGGGTACCCGAAACGGGCATCGCTAGTTCTTCATCTAACCTGACCTAACTCGAAGCGGCGCTTGCCAAAGGCCCCGCTGGATGATTGATATCTAGGATTATAGCATGGTGATGTACCACGAAAGCGTACATATCCGTACGTTTTCGTGGTACACTCCGCTTGTCGGACAAATCTGTACGGTTTTGTCCCGACGCTCCGAGACTCGGGGCGCGCCGGCCCGGCTGCGGCGAGGCGCGCCCCACGCTAGAGAGGACGCGACCCATGCGCACGATAGCAATTTCCAACTACAAGGGCGGCGTCGGCAAGACGACGACCGCCGTGAACCTGGCGGCCATCTTCGCCGCCCGGGGCCTTCGGACCCTGCTCGTCGACCTCGACCCGCAGGCGTCTGCCACAGACTTCTTCGCCCTCTACGACCGGGCCGCCTCCGAGCGGCGCACCTCGGTCGAGCTGCTCTACGGCGGCGCGCCCGTGGAGGAGGTCGCCTACGCCGCCGGGGAGGGCCTCGACGTGGTGGCCTCGACCATCGACCTCGTCGACCAGAACGAGATGCTCCTGCGCGAGCAGCGCCTCAAGTTCGCCCTCGACGACGCCTCGGGCTCCTACGACGTCTGCCTCATCGACTGCAGCCCCGTGATGCGCAGGCTCGCCTTTAACGCCTACCTCGCCGCCGCGGAGGGCGGCATGGTCGTCATCCCCGTGAAGCTCGACTCCACCGTGATGCGCGGCACGGCGCTCACCGTGGAGGCGACGCGCTCCATCGCCGACGCGCTGCGCATGCCCACGCCCCGCTGGAAGATACTGCGCACCTGCGTTCCCGGCCGCATGACCAACGCCGAGGCCACGGGCGCGGCCGTGCTCGACGGGTTCTTCCCGGGCGAGCAGTTCGAGACGGTTATCCACGCGAGCAGCAAGGTCTGCGAGGGCAGCTGGCAATGGAAGCCGGTGGCGGCCTTCGAGCCGGGGAGCCGCCCCGCGCGCGACTACGAGGCTCTCGCCGACGAGGTGTCCCGTGAGCTCGCCTAGCCAGGTGGCCGCGGGCTTCACCATCACGGGGCTTCTCGACGGCGCGTCGCGCACCCGCGGGCGCTACCCGGTGTCCGAGATCGCGGTGGCAGACATCGCCGACCACCCGGCGAACGCCGCGTACTCCATGGACCCGGCCGGCATAGCCGAGCTCGCCGAGTCCATACGCGAGGACGGCCTCACCGACCTGCCGCTCGTGCGCAAGGTCGGCGACGGCTCGTGGCAGATGGTCTCCGGGCACCGGCGCAAGGCCGCCTACGCGCTGCTCGCCAAGGACGACCCCGCCTACGAGAAGATGCCCTGCCGCGTGATAGAGGGCATCGACGACGAGCGGGCGGTGACGCTGCTCCACGCCGCGAACTACTTCACCCGCGCGCTCACCGTGACCGAGCGCGCCGCCGCGACCGAGGCGCTCAGGGGCGACGCCGTGCGCCTGCGCTCCGAGGACCCCTCGCTTTCCGGCATGCGCGTCGACGACGTGAAGGCCGCCATCATCGAGCGGCAGACGGGCCGCAAGGTCTCCGGCAAGACCATCGCGCGCGAGGAGAGGCTGGCCCGCCGAATCGCGGAGGACCTCTCGCCCGAGTGGGCCGCCGAGGCCGACCGCGGCAACCTTTCCGCCGAGGCGGTGCGCTCGCTCGCGGGCATGCCGAAGGAGCGCCAGGCGGAGATGCACGCCGCCATGGAGCCCTGGCGGCGCACCAAGCGGGAGCTCTCCGACTACGTGAGGAGCGAGGGCAAGACGCAGGCCGGCCCCGACGGGCGCATCGCGAAGGCCGCGAGGCTCGTCGCCGACTTCCTCGAGAGCCCGCCCGAGAGCCCGAGCGCGGCCGACCTCTCGCTGCTGCGCGAGATGGCGATCATGACCGCGCCGTACGCGGATGCGGGCACCGATGCCCGAAAGCGCCGCAGAGGGGCCTCAGGCTCGAAATCCAGCAAGTAGCCTATGGCGTCCGACATCGCGTCGGGCGTCCATAGCACTTGGGGACCGGGCGGCCTCGGACCCGTCATGCCGCGGGCCGTTCGGGAGCCCGCTTTCGCGAGGCCCGGTCCCAGAGGCGGCGCCCGCGCCGGGCCGCCGCCTGCGGGGGACCCCCCGCACCCCTAGAGAGACGCGCCCGCCGCGCGGCGGGCCCGAGGAAAGGAAGCCGCCATGGAAGAGGAAGCCGGCGCCGCCAAAGGCAAGGAGCGCCGCGTCACGTTCCGCATGGAGGGAGGCGACTACGACGCGCTCTGCGAGCGGTGCGAGCGTGCCGGCCTCAGCAAGTCGGAGTACCTGCGCTACCTCGTTCGCATACCGCTGTCGACGGAGGCCAACGCGGGAGACGAGCACCGCATACTCGTGGACCGCAGAGCCCTGTGGGCGATGTCGCGAGAGCTCACGAAGTGGGGCTACCACTACAACCAGGCCGTGCACGCGATGAACCTCATCAACTTCCACGCCCGCCACGGGCACGTCGACCGCGACCTCGTCGCGGATAGCATCCCGACGATCGAGCGCGAGCTCGCCGACGTGAACGCCGCGGCCCGAGAGATGGCGGCGGAGCTCGGTCGCATCGGCGCCGACTCGCTCGTGGAGGGCTCGCCATGCCGATCCTGAAGCCGATAAGCGGCCACGGCTCGACGGGCGGCATCCGCCGCTACCTCGAGAAGGGAGGCCGCGCCCTGGCGCGCGACCTGTTCAACCTGAGCTACGACGAGCGCGACGCCGGCGCGCTGGGGGAAGACGCCAAGGAGGCCTGCGCCTGGGACGCCGAGATGGACGCCACGCGCGCCGCGTTCGGCACGGACGCACCCTGGAGGGGCAAGCCCGCGCGCACGTTCAAGCACTTCGTGCTCTCGCCGGACCCCGGCGACGACATCGACCTGGCGACGCTGCGCGAGCTCGCGTGCTCGTGGGCGCTCAGGCACTTCGACGACCACGAGATCGCCATCGTCTACCACGACGACAACGCCCGCGGCATACCGCACGCGCACATCGTCGTGAACAACGCCAACCTCCGCACCGGCTACCGCATGCAGACCCAGCACCCCGAGGACCTCAACCGAGACCTGCAGGACATGGCGCGCGAGCGCGGGCTGTCGGGGCTCTCCAACGACCGGGCGCCCGAATCTCCGTCGAAGGCGCGCGGGCGGGCAGGTGCGGGCGGGCCCAGGAGCCGCAGGAGCGTCTACCTGGGCCGGGCCGAGAAGGAGATCATGCGCTCGGGCGGCTACTCGTGGGTCGGCGACATCCGCGCCCGCGTCGCGCTCGCCAAGACCACGGCGCGCGACGAGGCGGAGTTCTTCGGCATCCTCGACGCCCTGGGCGTGCACGTCGCCGACAACTCGGCCAAGGCGCGGCGGGACGACTGGGTGTTCAGCCTGGCGGAGGAACCGTCCAAGAAGGTAACCGGCGAGCGCCTGGGGTTCGTCTACGGCAAGGAGATGCTGCGCCGGCGCTTCGAGCGCGAAGGCGCCTACCGCCCCACGGACGCGAGCGCCGCGCGGATCCGCGAGGCCGCCGAGCGAGCCCTCGAGCTCAACGCCCTCTCGGAGCTGAGCAGGCTCTCCTCGGCGCTCGAGACGTGCGCGAAGTTCGACGTCGAGTCCATCGAGGAGTTCGGGCTCAGGATGGCGACGCTCGAGCGGCGCGGCCAGGCGGGCGGCGAGGGATACCGTCGCCTCGAGGCCGCCCGCGCCTACATGGCCGAGAACGGGCTCATGCCGCTCAAGACCCGCTACGGGGACGGTGAAGGGCGCGACGATGCCAGCGGCAATTCGCGCCAGTGCCACCGAGCGGACGAGCAACAGCGCATCCTCGCCGCCGAGCGGCAGCGGGCCCAGCAGGACCAGCGCAGGGAGAGGGGCCGGAGATGATGGTGAGGATAGAGTACGAGGGCGGCAGGACGACGCTGTTCGACACGCTCTCGTTCACGGAGGGGTCGCCGTTCTCCGGCGCGAACATGCTCACGGAGTTCGAGCTCGAGATGCGGGAGGAGCCCGAGAAGGGGCTCTGGCTCACGGCGAACTGGCACCAGGTGCGCGACGACTGGCGCGCCGACGCGCCCGCGGACGGGATACCGGCCGCGCGCAGGTCCCGTGGCTGGCGCTTCATGCTGGCCTCGGAGGCCGAGCTGGGGCGAGCCCGCCGCGTCCTGCTCGACGGCGACGAGGCGTTCGCCCGGGTGCGGGGCTTCCTGTGCGACGCGGCCGCGATCGGCGCCTGCTACCGCGAGCACGTGGGCCCTCCCTCAAAACCGCTGAAATCGCAGATAAGGGACCTGCAGCGCGCTCTGGGGAGGGCAGAGGTCCCGGGCGTGCCCGACGAGCTGGCGAGGCTGCTCGCGCAAGAGAAGGAGGAGGGCGCCGACGAGGGCGCCCGCAAGGTCAAGGAAGATTGGGGTGACGTCGATGAAGAGGCTTGGTAGGTTCCTCATGGCGGCGCTTAAGGTCACGCTGGGCTTTTTCGTCTGGCTGTTCCGTGCCGTGTTCAAGTGGGTGATGTGAGAAGAGGGGGGGGCTTTCCGCCCCCCTTTCCGTGTTGGGTGTTGTTTTTGCACCGCAAGTGACCCGCGGGGGGGCCCGCGGGGCCGC
>CAJJZO010000080.1 GCA_905197585.1 uncultured Collinsella sp. | reverse complement strand
GTAGTGTCACGTACCGGCTGCGGCGCATCGCCCAACCAAGTTGCTATGTTGCGGTCGCGGGTCGCGGCGTCCATGGGGCTCCTTTACGTCAGATGCTCTGCTGGCATCTATTGTAAAGGCGCACCGGTTGCCTTTATGCCGCGGCTGTATGAAGAGTGGGGTCTACGAGACGTGCTCGGGCGCTCCTGCCATGCGAGCCTGTCCATGTGCGCGGAGGCGCGGAAGCTCGACGGTTGCTACCATGACGCCGGTGAGGATGAGGGCGGCGCCAAAGAAGGCGATGGGGCTTAGGACCTCGCCGACCAGGAAGAAGGAGAAGACGGCAGAGCAGACCGGCTCGAGTGAGAAAGCGAAGCCGGTGGTCTCGGCGGGCACGTGGGGCTGCACGAGCGTCTGGGTGATAAAGCCGTAGGCAGAGCAGATGAGTGCGAGCGCGAAGACAACGACGATCTCGTTAGGCGTGCCGGGAAGCGTGAAGCCGCCAAAGGTGAATGCGGCGATGCCAGAGAACAGGCCGCCAAAGCCCAGCTGCCAAACACCCAGAGCAAGCGGATTGACATCTTCGACAAAGCGCTTCGCCACAATGATATGGCCGGCATAGACAAAAGCGGAGAGCAGCATGATGATCGCGCCGGGATTCAGGCTGGTAAAGTCGGCGCCCGAGAGCAGCAGCATGCCGCAGGTGACGATGGCGGTGCCGACAAGCACTTTGCGTTCGGGGGCGCGGCGCAGCAGGGCGGCGTTGGCAAACGGCACGATCACGACCGTCAGGCTCTGCAAAAAGCCGGCAGTGGAGGCGGAGGTGAGGCTGGAGCCCAGGCACATGCAGGTGAGCTCGGTTGCCATGATGGCACCGATGATGGCGGCACGGACCATAAGGTCGCGGTTGATACGGAACGCGCGCTTGTGGAAGAGCAGCAGGCAGGCCACAAAGGCGATGATGCAGCGTAGCGCGACGATACTCGTGGCATTCATGCTGTCCATACCGATCTTCATGAGGGGATACGAAAAGCCCCATGCGACGGGAACGGAAAATGAGAGCGCGATTGCTTTTTTGCGATCCATGGGACTCCTTTTGTTACAGAACGGTTTCGCACAAAGGATTCTGCTCCCAGATTTGGATGTAGTAAAGCGAATGTATCTTCAGTACGATTAAGAAATACTAAAGTGAGTGCGAAAAGCGCTGGCAAAACGTTTTGCGGCTGCATTGATATGGAGGCACGATGGCATCGCGGTATCAGATTGTTTGTATGGTAGTCGATCGCGGCAGCCTTAAAGGCGCGGCGGACGAGCTGGGCTATACGCAAAGCGCGGTGAGCCAAGCCGTCAAGGCACTCGAGCGCGAGCTGGGTACCACGCTTATCGAGCGCGGAAAGCAGGGCGTTTCGCTTACGCGCGACGGTAAACAATATCTGCCGTACCTGCGCCAGATTGTGACCGCCGAGGCCGAGCTCGAGGGCAAGCGCCAGGAGCTGCTGGGGCTTTCGTCGACCGACATTCGCATCGCGACGTTTACCAACGTGAGTCGTACCGTGCTGCCGCGTGTGATCCGCGACTTTGGTGCGCTGCACCCGGGCGTACGCTTCACCCTCAAGCAGGGCGATTACACGCGCAACGCTCAATGGGTGCACGATGGCGTGGTTGATTTTTGTTTTACAGCACGCGGATTTACCGCGGGGCTCGAGAAGCGCGTCGTCTATCACGACGAGTTGGTAGCATTGTTGCCGGCCGCGCATCCGCTGACGGCAAAGGAAAAGGTGACACTCGCTGACCTGGCGTCCGAGCCGTTTGTGCTGCTGGATGAGGGCGAACAGAGTCTGGTACTCGATGCATTCGCAACGCACGGGCTGTCGCCGCACGTGACGAGTGAGGTGACCGACGACTACACCATCATGGCGATGGTGGAGGAGGGCCTAGGCGTGAGCATGCTGTATCGCCGTACCGTTGAGGGCATGCGAGCCGATATTCGTGTGCGGCCCATCGTGCATGCCCCCTCGCGCGACGTGGTGGCCGCCTGGCGCAGCTGGGACACCATGCCCATCGCCACGAGGCGCTTTATCGACTATATGAGCTCACATATTGTCAATTAATGACTGGCGTGGCGTTGAGTGCGGTGTTTAGCGGGCTGTCGCTTTGGCTTGGGTGGCGCGATAGGTGCGTGCCGGGTGGCAGAGTAGTACCGCCACGACCATAAAGAACGCCGTGGTGCCCAGGCTGATGGGATAGACCATCATGATGTTCGCAAAGGTGCGGAAGTGCGGGAACACGCAGAACACCCAATAGAAGCGGATGCCGCAGACGCAGATCATGGTGATGAGGGCGGGCGTGAGCGAGATACCAAAGCCGCGCAGGTAGCCTGACATGTTTTCGTAGAACATGCTAAAGGCGTACGCCGGGAAGATCGAGCACACGCGGATATAGCCGATCGAGACGATATTGGGATCGCTGTTGAACAGCGATAGGATCTCGCGCCCCAAGCCGACAATAACGATAATTGTGGTGAGCGCGACGATACCACCTTCGACCAGGCAGACCTTGAGCGTTTTGGTGCAGCGGTCGATCTGGCGGGCACCGTGGTTTTGTCCCACAAAGGTGGTGCAAGCCTGGCTAAAGCTGTTGAGCAGGTTGTAGCACACATACTCTAGACTCATGGCGGCGCTCGATGCCGCCATGACTTCGGTGCCCAGGCTGTTGATGGCAGACTGGATGATGATGTTGGCGACGGCAAAGACGGCGCTTTGGATGCCGGCGGGCAGGCCGATCTTGACGATGCGCTTGAGGGCGACGGGGTCGATAGCCAGGTCGCGTAGGGTGACGCGGACGACGGAGTCGGTCTTGAGCAGGCGGATAAAGAGCGTAGCGGCGCTGACGGTGTAGGCGATGGCGGTGGCTATGGCGACGCCCGCGACGCCCCAGTGGAGTACGGGGACAAAGATGAGGTCCAGGCCAATGTTGAGGACGGTGGACACGGCAAGCGCCTGCAGCGGCATGCGGGTGATGCCGACGGAGCGGAAGATCGCGGCCTCAAAGTTGTAGAGCAAGATCGAGGGCAGGCTGAGCAAAAAGACGCGCAGGTAGAGCGAAGCGAGCGGCATGGTCTCGGCAGGCACGTTGAGCGCAGCGAGCATGGGTTCGGCAAAGACCTCGCCCAGAGCGATGACGACAAAGCCCACGAGCGCCATTAAAATCGAGGTATGGACGGCGCGTTTGACCATGTTTTGATCGTTGCGGCCGATAGCGTTGGCGATGACCACGTTGGAGCCAAGCGATATGCCAATAAACAGGTTGAGCATAAGACTGGTAAGCGGAACATTGGAGCCGACCGCCGCCATGGCGAGGGTTCCCTGGTCGCCCGAGAAGTTGCCGATGATGACCGTGGCGATGAGGTTCGACAGCTGCTCCAAGATGCTCGTGGCGGCCACGGGGAAGGCGAACAGGGGAATATTTCGCCACAGCGAGCCGGTGGTCATGTCAATGTGCTTAGATACGGTATCAGCCATGCGCTCTCAATCTCTAACATGCTATATCGTGCTTATTTGCGCAGACGATGATACTCCTAATTGGCTAGTCGTTGGGGACGTTCTTAAACGACTAGTCATTCAAGAACGTCCCCAATGACTAGGTGGGGAAGGCGTGCGACAATGGTGGGCGTTGTGTTGTTCGCACTAAGGAGTTGCCATGTTGTTGTGTCCCGTTTGCCATGAACCGTTGGTGGATGACGAACGCGGTGCTGCATGCGCGGGCGGACACCGGTTTGACCGTGCACGCGAGGGTTATCTATATCTGCTGCGCTCGTCCAAGAGCGGCGACTCTATGGGCGATCCCAAGTCGCAGGCGCGCAGTCGCCGCGACTTTTTGAACCGCGGCTACTATGCGCCGTTGCGCGATGCGATGGTTGAGCTGGTGCGCGAGCGGGCGGCTGGGCACGCTGCGTCTGCGAACGGCCTCATGACCTTGCTCGACATTTGTTGTGGCGAGGGCTACTACACCAGCGCCATGGGTACGGTTTCGGGCGTGGATGCTTACGGCTTTGACCTTGGCAAGGAGATGGTGCGCCTGGCCGCCAAGCGCGGCGATGCAACCTTTTTTGTGGCCAACATGAAGGATATCCCCGTGGCCGATGGCGCCTTCGATATGGTGACCGAGCTCTTCGCTCCCTTTAACGAGCGTGAGTTTGCCCGCGTGCTGGCGCCAGAGGGCTCGCTCTATACCGTGGTGCCGGGCGCCCGTCATCTGTTTGGGCTTAAGGAAGTGCTCTACGATACACCGTACCTTAACGACGAGAAGCTGCCGAAAACCACCGAGCTCGAGTTGGTCGGAACGCAGCGGGTGTCTGCGATTATTACGCTTCAGACCCAGGCCGACATCGAAGCCGTATTTCAGATGACGCCCTACTACTACCGCACACGTCCTGCCGACAAAGAGCGCCTGGCAAACCTGGACACCCTTCAAACCGACATCGACTTCATCATCGCCGAGTATCGCCACAGCTAACAACCTACCAAAAAGGGACAGGTTTATTTTGGTAGGTTTTATCTGGGCAAACGTAAAGGGCCGACCGCGGAGATGCGCGATCGGCCCTTTTTAGTTGCTTGGCTGCAGAGGTTATGAGAAGCGAGCGCTTACAGGCGGTCCTTGTTCTCGGCCTTAACGGCGTGCGCCTGCTGAACAAAGAACAGGTCGTACACCACGATGACAAAGGCGACGATATTGACGGAGCTGCCGCCGAGCGCGGGAAGCGTGAGCACGGCCTGCGCAATCGTGGCGATTGCGGCAACGATGCCGAGCTTAAACGCGCCATCCACCTGCGAAGGCTTGTTGGCGCCCTTGATGCCCGCAACGCCCGCGGCGAGATCGATGAGGCCCTTGGCGATAATCACGACCGCGGCGAGCATGGCATTCGATCCGTAGGTGGACTCGAGCTTGCCGGTCGCGATGCCGGCGATTCCAATGACGAGACTGGCGATGCCCAGAACAAAATAAATCAGGGCAAGGATTTTGAGTGTCTTGCGAGCGGTGCTCATAACTGGTCCTTTCGATGTGGGCAGGACGACCTCGTCGTGCCCCATGTACAGCACATATGGTGAAGCACATTGTAGTTCAACGGGGCGATGCATGCGCCTGAAAGCGCATTGAGCCCGCGCAGCCCACCCCAACCTTTCAAAAAGGAAAGCTGGACGTAAGCCAAATCGATGGCAGCGTATGCGCGACGCTGCGATGATGGGTCCATGGTAAGAGTTGGTCTCAAGGAGGAGCCATGATGTACGGAGCAGGGCAAGTGCGTGAGCCGCGGTCGTTGGGAAGGCGCATGGGTGATTCTGTGATCGCTGCCGTGTGCACGGGATTGATGGCGGTGCTTTGCATTGGGATGCTGTGGACCATGTCGCATGTGGGACAATAGCGGACGGTTGGGTACCGACGTAAGCGGTGCTCACGTATTCGTTTTGCTTGTTAAGGAGTACCCATGGGCGTCGTCGATCCCTTTTCTGTTGCTCGGGCCGCGGGGCTTGAGCTGACCGGGAAGTCCGAGGGCCTCACGCTCACCGACGGCACGATGGAGCTGCGTGCCGATTTCACCCGCATGCTTCCACGGCTCAAGCAGGGCCGTCTGCAGCAAGAGCTGTTGGTAAAGGCTGCGCGCACAAAAGGCATCGAGAGCCCATGGGCGATTGACGCCACGGCAGGCTTTGGCGAGGATTCGCTGCTGCTGGCTGCCGCGGGCTTTACCGTCGATCTGTATGAGCAGGATTGCGTGATCGCGGAACTCCTCAAGGATGCCTTGGATCGCGCGGCAGATGATCCGGCGCTTGCGGCAGCCGTGGCGCGCATGCGCTTACATGCGGGCGAGGATAGCGTTGCCGGCCTTCGCCATACAGCCGAGCTGATCGGGCAGGGCGAGCTCGTGGCTCCCAACGTGGTGTATCTGGACCCCATGTTTCCCGGACGCACCAAGAGCGCGGCGGTTAAAAAGAAATTCCAACTCTTGCACCATCTGTAATGTTCCTTGTTTGTATTTCTGGAAATGGGGCGTTTGGATATGGCTTTTATAAGCGTCTTGATCCGCGTAAATCTCTAGGATGGTTACTTTATGCGGATCTTCTTTCTCCGATACGGCATACAGTGTAAGAACACCCGGCTCTAGGCGCATGGAAGCCTCGATCTCTTCTTACAGAAAGGCGTTATAGCGCTCCAACTGGGCGGGATCGACCGTGATCTTGGATAGGCGGACTAAGTTCTTCTCTGGGGCGGGTTGAGAAATATCTTGTGCGAAGGCTGGTATGAAGCCTAGCAGGAAGAGTACGATTACTTTTGTTTTCATGAGGATATCGTTATTGTTTGACATCACAAAGATATTCGGATTTATCTCAAGTATATGTATATATATTACGGATCTTTGTATCAAAATTACCGTTCGTAAACGGAGCTGATCCGGATGACAGCTGGGGTTGAGCAAACGAATAAAGCGCCTGCGATTCCCTTGCGGGAGACACAGACGCTTTCGTTCAAATAAATATTCTTATAAAGTACGATCCGGATATAAGGCTTTCCACCATTCCGGCTCGTCTTTCAGCCATTTGGCGAACCATGCGTAGATGGTATTTTGCCAGCCTATACGCTTCTGATAACCTACGATACCATGATTCTCGCCATCCACCTGCACGAATTCCACGGTCTTTCCTAGGATCTTCAAGGCGGCGAACATCTGGATACTTTCCCCGATGGGTACGTTCGTATCGGCGTTGCCGTGAAGCAACAGGAGCGGGGTCTTGATCTTATCGGCGTTGAACAACGGGCTTTGCTTGGTAAAGAACTCCGGGGCGTTCCAAGGATAAGTGCCGGCATTCGCTACGGAGCAATAGCCATATCCCCAATAACCTTCTCCCCAATAGCTACTCAACGCGCTAATACCGGCATGGCTGATAGCGGCGGCGAAAATGTCCGTACGGGTTTGTAGGTATTGTGTCATGAATCCGCCGTAGCTGGCACCGATGCAACCGATCTTCTTCTCGTTCACGAAAGAATGCTCCTTGCAGAACAGCTTGGTGCCTTGGATGATCTCATCGGCGGTCTTCAGGCCCCATGCGTTCACATGGCGGGCGGCGAATTCCTGTCCGAAGCCCGTCGTTCCGCTAGGGTTCAAGGTGTAGACCACGTATCCGAGAGCGGCGTACATATGCATGGAATAACGCATCTCCAGCGCACGGTTCGTCGGGGAAGTACCGCCATAGTAATAAACGATCATCGGATATTTCTTATTCGGATCGAAATGAGGCGGCAGGTAATAACGACCTTGGATCGTCGTACCGTCATCCGACTTGAAGTTCCAGTCGTGTACCTCGCCTAAGGCGATATCTTTTAATTTATCTTGCGAGAGATCATACACCAAGCGGTTCTTTCCACCTTTCAGGTCGTAAGCGTAAAGGCGGTTGGCGTTGGACGCGCTCTGTCCGTAATAGAAGAGAACCGGAGCGTTGTCGGCCAACGCATACGACATGATAATATCCTCGGAGGCGGCTACTTGCTTGATCTTCCCGTTTGCCGGGTCGCACGTATAGATCCGTTGGTAATCCTCATCCTCACAGAGGATATAGATTTGCCCGTTGAAGCGGTTCCATACGGCATCGATCACGTTCGGATTGAAGTCCTTGGTGAGAGGGGAGGCTTTACGGCTTGCCAGATCGTATAGGAATAACTGCCC
>CAJJZO010000079.1 GCA_905197585.1 uncultured Collinsella sp. | reverse complement strand
GCAGCTCGTCGCGGGTGCGGCGCATGCGCTGCTGCTCGCGCTCCAACTGGGCGGTACGTAGCGATAACAAGGTTGCGGCAACCGAAACGATGGCGGTCGGCAGGAGTGTTCGGGCGGTAAGCGCGTCGGTGCGAAGGTTCGCAACGAGCGTAAAGGCAAAAACGGAGCCAATGCCCAGCGCGCCCCAGGCGTGCTCACGGCGCACGCGTCGCGCGATGTCATAGAAGGCAAGGGGTGCGAACGGCACAAACGGCGGCACGAAGACGGCCGCGATAATGTAAGCGTAGCTCGCGGCCTCGCTTGTACGGCGCGTGCGTTCCCCCTGTGCGACCTCGGCCAGCGAGGTGGCAATAACGCCAAGGCAAAACGCCGCGACCAGGTGAGCGTCCACGGCAAGGCCCATGGCGGCCGCAATACAGCACGCCAGAACGATCGATTTGTCGAAAAGCCTGTTCATACGGGTATTGTACGCGAAACCGCGCGTGGTGGAGGGACCGCCTGCGCAACCGTGACATTCCTCCCACGCGGCAAAGCGGGGACGTCGGCAGGCCGCACGGCCAAGCTCCGCACTCGTGACAAAGCTCACTGGTGCGCGCCGTCCGCTCCTGCGATGATGCAATCGTACCGGGCCGCAATCAACGGAAGGGCCGCCTCATGACAGACATCGTCCACGTCGAAAACCTCGTCAAGCGCTACGACGATCTTATCGCGCTCGACCACTTTAACCTGAGCATCGCCCCCGGCGAGATCTTTGGCCTGCTGGGTCCCAACGGCTCGGGCAAAACCACGTCCATCAACTGTATTTTGCAGCTGCTTGCCTACGACAAAGGCACCATCGAGCTGTTCGGCGAGCCCATGACGCCCGCCCGCTACGACCTCAAGCGCCGCATCGGTGTGGTACCGCAGCAGGTGGCGGTGTTCGACGAGCTCACCGTGCGCGAGAATATCGACTATTTCTGCAGCCTTTACGTTAGCGACCGTAAGCGCCGCCGTGCGCTGGTGGACGAGGCGATCGACTTTGTCGGGCTGGGCGACTTTGCCAAGTTCCGCCCCGGCAAGCTCTCGGGCGGCCTGGCACGTCGCCTCAACATTGCCTGCGGCATTGCGCACAAGCCCGAGCTCATCTTCTTTGATGAGCCCACGGTGGCAGTCGACCCGCAGAGTCGCAACGCCATCCTGGAGGGCATCTGCCGCTTGCGCGACGAGGGCGCCACGGTGGTGTATACCAGCCATTACATGGAGGAAGTCGAGCAGATTTGCAGCCGCATCATGATCATGGACGGCGGACGTGTGCTGGCGCAGGGCACCAATGACGAGCTCAAACGCATGATTCAAATGGGCGAGCGCGTGACGGTCGAGGTCGGCGCCGTCGAGACCGCCACGGTCGAGCGGCTGCGCACCCTCGAGCACGTGCTTTCGGTTGAGCTGTCCGGCGGCGAGCTCGTCTGCACCTGCGAAGCGAGCCCGCACAATTTGGTCGACATCCTCGACACGCTGCGCGCCGCCGACGTGGCGCTCGGCCGCGTGTGGAGCGAGCCGCCGACCCTCAACGACGTGTTCCTCGAGATCACCGGCCGCGAGCTGCGCGACTAGGGGGCAGCCATGTTCAACACCATTATCATTACGGTCAAGACGCTGCTGCGCCGACCGAGTACGTGGGTCTGGGGCGCTCTCTTTCCCATCGCGCTTTCCACGATGTTCATGTTTATGTTTGCGAATCTGAGCTCCGACGGCACGGTCGACCCGGTGCCGGTTGCCGTCATAGCGGACGAGGCCTGGGACGCCTCGACCTTTAAGGACGTGGCGACGTCGCTTGCCAAGGAGAGCGACGATCAGCTGCTCGAGATTCACGAGTGCGACGACGCAGCCGATGCGAACCGTGCGCTCAAGTCCGGTGAGGTCGCGGGCATCTACACGGTCGACGACGCAGGCGTACCCAAGCTCACGCTGCTATCGAGCTACGACAGCTCGCGCGCATCATCGGTGCTCACCGATCGCAGCATTTTGGAGACGGTGGCAAGCTCGTATACACAAAATGCCGAGCTCATGTCCCAGATTGCCCAGGACAACCCGGCGGCACTCGCCGACCCCGAGGCGGTTGCGCGCGCCCTGTCGCTCGAGGGCGGCACCCGCCGCGTAAGCCTGACACGCACCACGCCCGATGGCACGGTCATCTACTATTACGCGCTCTTTGGCCTGGTCGCGATGATGTCTGCCGAGTTTGCCGCCTTGAGCGTCGTCGACCTGCAGCCCAATCTGTCGGGCCTTGGTGCGCGTCGTTGCGTGGGCGGTCTTTCCAAGACGGCGTCGCTGGCCGGCATCTTTGTCGGCTCGTGGCTGGTCTCCTTTGCTTCGATGACGATCGCGATCGGCTACGTGCGTCTGGTCGTGGGCGTCGACTTTGGCGGGCGCGAGGGGCTGTGTTTGGTGGGCGGCGCCACTTCCGCGCTTGCCGCCACGGGCTTGGGACTCTTTGTGGGCACGCTTCCCGTTAAGGGCGGCAAGGCGTCCAAGTCTGGCATCCTCACGGGCTTTGCCACTACGTGCGCCCTGTTCGCCGGCCTCTACGGCGAGCCGGCGATGGCGCTTGCCGATGACGTTGCCCGCGCCTGCCCGGTCGAGTGCTGGCTCAACCCCGTCAAGCTTATCTGCGACATGTTCAACCGCCTGTATTTCTTTGAGGACCTGGGACCTTTTGCCGTTCGCGCCGGCGCGCTGGTCCTGATGGCCCTGGTGTTTGTCGCTGCCGCTACGCTGATCTTTGGAAGGAGTCGCTATGAGCACCTTTAAGACCGCGCTTCGCATGGCGCTGGCGCACCCGTTCTACCTGCTCATCTATACGGTGTTCATCTCGCTCATGGGCGTATTCATCGCGGTATCGGTGAGCTGGAACTCGTCGCAGCTCACCGAGTACAAGCCCTACGATGCCAACGTGATCGTGGTCGACCGCGACAATAGCGACCTTTCGCGGGCACTCACTAAGCACCTGGGCTCACGCTTTGACCTGGTCACAGGGGTCGGCGATGACACGTACGACCTTGCGGACGCGCTCTCCAAGAGCAACAGCGCCAAGGGCAGTGCCGACTGCGTGTTCTTTATCCCGGAGGGGTTTGAGGGCGACCTCGTTGCAGCCGCCCGTGCGGGGGAGTCCCTACCCAAGCTCGATGTGACCTACGGTGCCGGCACCATGGCGGCGGCGCTTTCGTCTGCCGAGGCCTCGCGCTGGATCTCGCTCGCGGGCGCTGCGGCCGCACTTGAGCCTGCTGCCTCCAACGGTGACGTCGCCAAGGCTGCCGAACACGCGGCCACCGAGCGTGCCGAGGTCGAGATCGAGCAGGTCAAGGTCGACTCGACTGCCGCCGCCACGCTCGAGTCGTACTTCAACTTTGGCGCGTACGCGATCATCTCGTCGGTCATCGTGTCGGTGGGACTGGTGTTCTCGGGCATGAACGAGCCCGAGCGCGTGCGCCGCATGGAGGCCGGCCCGGTCTCCGAGCGCCAGCGCTCGCTTGCCGTGTTCGCGGCTGCTGCAGTGCTCACCGTCTGCATCTGGTTTGTGTCGAGCATGATGGGCGTCGTGGGCTTTGCCGGCGCGGTTGCCGAGGTCGGCGTGGGTCGTGTGTGCCTGGCGCTGGCGGCGACGTTTGCCCTGGCGTGCACGCCTCTGGCCGTTGGCTTTGCGCTGTCGAGCCTGGGTGCGCGCGAGGAGCTGCTTAACGGTGTGGGCAACCTGCTCGGCATGCTCATGACGTTTTTGGGCGGCGCTTGGATGCCGCTGTCGCTGATGGGCTCGGCCGTGCAGACGGTGGCGCACTTTGTGCCGACGTATTGGGTGAACGACGCGATCGGCAAGGCGCTCGCTTCGGATCTGACGTCTGCCGCGCTGGGCGACATCGCCTGCGACCTAGGCGTCACCGTGCTCTTCGCCGCCGCCATCGCCGCCGTGGGCCTAGCCCTCACGCACACCAAATCCCACGCCTAGCCACCTACTCATTGGGGACAGACTTAAACGACTAGTCATTGGGGACAGTCTTTGCCGATCTGCCGGTTCGCCGGCCGGGCTGGCAAGGACTGTCCCCATCTGCCGGCAGGAAAGGAACGTCCCTAACTGCCGGGTGACTAGTTTGAAATAAATGCCATATGTCGCGCAAAAATAGTTCGCCTGGGTTTACTATAACCCTAGAAAAGTAGCAGAAGGCTAACAATGGGGGATAGTATGGCGACGAAGCAAGCCTACGTCCAGGTTAAGGATCTCAAGAAACACTATGGCGACGGTGATGCACGCCTGACGGTACTCGATGGCATCGACACGTCCATCAACCGCGGCGAGATCTGCGTCATGCTGGGGCCCTCGGGCTCGGGCAAGTCGACCTTTCTCAACCTGATCGGCGGCCTGGAGGATGCCGACGGCGGCTCCATCATGGTGGACGGCTGCGACCTCACGGTGCTCAAGCCTACCGACCTGGGCGAGTATCGCCGCCGCGAGCTGGGCTTTGTCTTCCAGTTCTACAACCTGGTGCCCGACCTCACCATCAAGGAAAACATCGAGGTCACGGCGCACCTGTCCAAAAACCCGCTCAACATTGACGAGCTGCTGCGTTCGCTGGGCCTCTACGAGCACCGCAACAAGTTCCCGCGCCAGGTCTCGGGCGGCCAGCAGCAGCGCTGTGCCATCGGCCGTGCGCTCGTCAAAAACCCGGGCCTGCTGCTGTGCGACGAGCCCACCGGTGCGCTCGACTATAAGACGTCCAAGGAAATCTTGCAGCTTATGGAGGACGTCAATCACGAGTACGGCTGCACCATCATCATTGTCACCCACAATGCCGCCATCGCGCGCATGGCCAATCGCGTGCTGCGCCTGCGCGACGGACGCATCGTCGAGGATGAGCTCAACGAGTCGCCCGTCGCGGCCGCCGAGCTCGATTGGTAGGCGGCGCCATGACACCTCTCGCAAAACGTCTCCCACGCGAGCTACGCCGCAATATCGGCAAGTACCTGGGCATCTTTTTGCTTATGTGCGGAAGTATCGCTCTCACCTCGGGTTTTTTGCTCGCAGCGCATTCCATCGGCTGCCTTATCGATGACATGCGCGATGCGTACACGATTGAGGACGGCCGCGTGACCACCTCCTTCGAGGCTACCGACGATCAACTCAAGGCCGCCGAGGATGCAGCCGGCGACGTCGGCGGCGTCACGCTCTACAAGAATTTCTCCATCGACGCCATCATCAAAAAGGCCGCCGGCGACGATGGCACCAAGCGCACGCTGCGCACCTATGCGCACCGCAGCAAGGTCGATATCGCGTCCTACTGTGAGGGCAAGGAACCCAAGGTGGATGACGAGGTGGCCATCGACCGTGTCTTCGCCACCAACAACGACCTCGCCGTGGGCGATAAGGTCGAGCTCGAGGGCCGCACCTACACCATCTGCGGCATCATGACCCAGCCCGATAGCCAGGCACTGTTCCTCAACAACTCGGACTTTACGGTGAACACCATCACCTATGGCGTGGCCGAGGTTACCGACGCCGGTTTCGCCGCGCTCGAGGACGCCGGCGGCGCGCCCGCCTACACCTACTCCTTTACCTTTACCGATCGCGACCTCCCCACCGCGGACCGCATCGACGCCGAGCAAGATATGGTCGAGGCACTGACCGACGCCGATGCGCGCGTGGACGATCTGGTCGATGCCGATTCCAATCAGGGCATTGGCTATGCGCGCGACGACGTGGACGGCGACTCCATGATGTGGATGACGCTGCTCGACATCATCATCGTGATCATGGCGTTTGTCTTTGTGGTCCTTACCGACGCCACCATCGAGGAGGAGAGCGCCATCATCGGCACGCTGCTCGCCAGCGGTTATCGCCGTCGCGAGATCGTGCTGCACTACCTTGCGCTTCCCGCTATCGTGGGCGTGGTCGCGGCGCTTTTGGGCACTGCGCTCGGCGTTGTGTTCTTTACCGAGCCCATGCGCAGCCTCTATTACGGTTCGTATAGCCTGCCGCCCTTCCAGGTGTACTGGAGCTGGGAGATCTTTGTGAAGTGCGCCGTGGTTCCCGCCGCCGCGCTCATCCTCATCACGCTGGTGGGCCTGCTTCGCAAAATGGGCAAGACGCCGTTGCAGTTCCTTCGTCACGAGGCGAGCGGCAAGTCGGGCACCAAGCGCGGCTTGCAGCTGCCGGAGCGCATGGGTTTTGTTTCCCGCTTCCGCCTGCGTATCTTCCTGCGCAACCTGGGCAACTTCGCCACGCTCTTCGTGGGCATTGCGTTTGCCTCGCTGCTGCTGCTCTTTGGCCTGGCGATTCTGCCCACGATGACGCACTACGCCGACAACCTCGAGACAAGCCTGGTCGCCGAGCACCAGTACACGCTCAAGGCGCCGCTGGAGCTCGAGGGTACTGCCGAGGAGCGCGAGCAGTGGTCGGCACTCGAGCGCTTGCAGTCGGTTGACGGCGCACTCCTCACCGCCGCCCAAGATGCCGATGACGATCTCGACGACGCGGCCGATGCGGCGCAGGCGGCAGCCGATGCCGCGACCGCATCTCCGTCTGCCGAGAGCCTGACTGCGGCGCAGGGTGCGCTTGCAAACGTCCAGGACAAGAAGGATGCGCTTTATGCGCGCCTCGATGACCTTGCCGATGCCCTCGGCTGCGACCGCGACGAGGCTATCGACCTGATCGACAAGGCCTCTAAGATCGACACTGACAACGACGATATCCACCCGGTCAATACGACCGACAACGGTACGGGCGCAATCGCTCAGGCCGAGAAATACGCCGTCTACCAGCTGCAATACGACCGCGGCGACGGAAATGGGCAGGAGACGATTTCCGTCTACGGCATCTCGCCCGATTCGCGCTACTGGAAAGGGCTGGACGTCGGCGACGGCCGCGTCGTCTTTGGCGGCGGTCTGCTCGATAAGTTTGGCTGGAGCGAGGGTCAGAAGGTCACGCTCCACGACAAGTATGAGGGCGAGAATTATTCCCTTGAGTACGCGGGCAAGGACTACGTTTGGGGCTCCAAGTCGGACATGAATATCTATATGAGTATCGATGACTTTAACGAGCTGTTCGACAACGATGCCGCCTACTTTAACGGCTATGTGAGCGACGAGAAGCTCGACCTCGACGCGCGCTACTTTGCCGGCGACACCACGCCCGATGACATGCGCGCCGTGGGCGACCAGTTCATCGGCATGATGAGCAAAATGATCGGAATGATGATCGGGCTCGCGGTGTTTATCTTCCTGCTGTTTATGTACCTGCTGACCAAGGCGGTGATCGACCACAGCGCCCGTTCGATTAGCTACATGAAAGTCTTTGGCTATCGCGATAGCGAGATCTCGCATCTGTACATCCGCTCGATCACGCTGTGCGTGGCGGCGTCGCTCGTGCTGAGCCTGCCGGTCATTATTGGCTCGCTCACGGCCATCTTCCGCTCGATGCTGCTCGCCTACAACGGCAATATCGAGATCTACGTGCCCGCTTGGTCTATGGCTGCATGCGTCGGCATTGGCTTTGCGACCTATCTGGTCGTGGCGCTGCTGCACACGCGCTCCATCAAGCGCGTGAGCCTGGCCGAGGCCCTCAAGGTGCAGGAGTAGTCCCTTATTGGTCATTGGGGACGCTCTTAAACGACTAGTCATCGGGGACAGTCTTTGCTGACTTGCCGGCTCGCCGGCCGTGCTGGCAAGGACTGTCCCCAAC